>JBKEAG010000181.1:0-3585 GCA_047972025.1 Moheibacter sp. | reverse complement strand
AATCAGTGGTTACCAACAGTTGGTGGATACTTTGATAACTCTCTTACATTAGGAACTCATCACCCCTCTATTGATAAAGGTTATCAACAGTACAACAACAGTCTTGGAGTTAATTCCTCTATCACAATTTACAATGGAGGTTTGTTAAATCTAAACAAAGAAAAAGCTGACCTAACAGTCAAGTCAAGTGAGTACCAAACACAAAGCGTTATTTATGACATCTCACTAATGGTGGTCAATTATTACCTAAACATTATGCTCAACAGAGAATTACTAGAAATTGCAGAGGGTAATTTAACTATAAATGAACAACAGCTAGACCGCTCTCAAAAGTTGTTTAAAGCAGGTTCTATTGCTCGCGCAGACTTGGTTCAGGCAGAAGCCAATGTTGCACAAGAAAAAAAGAACGTTGCAGATGCCAAAATTGAAGTAGATAGAGCTCTATTTAATTTATCTGTTTTATTACAATTACCAGACTATCGTGAGTTTAATGTAGAAACGGTTTCATTACCTGATGACATTCAATTAGGTCTATATGACATGAATACAATTTTAGAAACAGCTTATACTGAGCAACCCATTATCAAAAAAGCAGAAATAGATTTAGAATCGGCAGGTAAAGAAATAGAAATTGCTCAAACAGGGTTTAAACCTACTATTTCGGGAAGTTATAATTTAGGAACAAGTTATGCTGACTATTTCAACAAAGGATTGGCTACAGATGCTTGGCTAAGTCAGTGGTATGAAAATATCACCAATGTTTTCGGAATAAATGTTCAGATTCCTATTTTTGAGAAATACAATAATAAATTAAACGTTGAAAAGGCTAAAATTAATGAATCTCTAGCACAAAATACATTAGACCAAGAAAAACAAACCATGCGTGAAAATGTTCAAGAAGCCTACTTCAATGCCAATTCATCTTATCAAGCCTATGAAGCGGCGAAGGAGAGTGTGCGCTCTACAGAAATTTCTGCTGATTTTGCCCAAAGAAGTTTTGACGCAGGAGTTCTAAATATCTATGATTTAAACATTGCACAAAATAATTTAGTCGTAGCTAAATCTCAAATGGTACAAGCCAAGTACAACTTTATTTTTAGACTAAAAGTGCTAGACTTCTATGCAGGAATACCTCTAACTGAAGGCTTAGAATAATTGGAGTTATCAAATTTTATTTACAAAAAAAGAGACTTTCAAGAGATTGAAAGTCTTTTTTAACTTTGGTGGGCGAAGAGGGATTCGAACCCCCGACCCTCTGCTTGTAAGGCAGATGCTCTGAACCAACTGAGCTATTCGCCCCTAAAAGGACTGCAAATATAAGTTCAATTTTTAGTTCTGCAAATTTTTTTGTTTGATTTGGGAGAAAAACTTTTAAGACTTACTTTCGCTTGTTGATTTACAATTCATTATGGGTAAAAATAAATTGAAACGGTTTTCAGAGAATCAAACGTTTGACAATGTAATACAGCCAACTCGTGAACAATTACTTACGGGATTTGAACGTAGGGCGAAATGGTATGAGTTCTTTAAAAATGATAATCCTATTGTTTTAGAGCTAGGCTGTGGAAAAGGCGAATATACCGTAGCTCTCGCTGAAAAGTTTCCTAATAAAAATTTTATCGGAATTGACATAAAAGGAGCTCGATTTTGGCGTGGAGCAAAAACAGCTATAGAAAAGGGATTAAAAAATGTTGCCTTTCTACGTACGCAAATTGAGCTTATTGACTATGCTTTTGCTAAAAATGAAGTTAGTGAAATTTGGATTACTTTTCCCGACCCTCAAATTAAGTTGAGACGAACAAAACACCGACTTACACACCCTGATTTTCTACAAAAATACAATCAGGTTTTAACAGATAGTGGATTAATTCATTTAAAAACAGATAGTGAGTTTCTACACGGTTATACCCACGGGATAATTCAGATGAAAAAACACAATGTACTAATTTCCAACCACAATATCTACAATCCAGATAATCGGGAATTACCGGAAGAAATCACATCTATTCAGACTTTCTATGAGCAAAAGTTTCTAGAAAAAAACAAAAATATTACGTACATTCGTTTCTCACTAAATTATTAATACACAATGAAAACAACAACTAAATTATTAGCAATCCTACTAATTTTACCCATTCTTACAACGGCACAAGATTCAAATTGGATTTATGCTAATATGAATGTTGAAAATGCTCTGGATTTGAAAAATTCTAACCCCAACGGAATTGAAATACTTTCTGTCCAAAATGAACAAGCAGCAGTTTACATTCAGAAAAATGTTGCACACCAATTGCATGATAATGTAGTTGTACATGGTCCCGGATTTATTTTTCGAAAATCAGAAGAAGAGGTCATTTCATTTATCCAAAAAGACCATACTCAAAGACGTAATGTAATGGATTTCACCATAACAGAAGATGCTTTTGTAACCCAATGTTTGGACTTGGTCAATGAAGATGAGATTGAAGAAACAATTTTAACGCTACAAGATTATGGAACACGCTATCACCAAAGAAGTGAAGCAGAAGATGCTATTTATGATTTGCGTGATAAATGGCAAACCTTTGCTACCAATGCAGGACGGACTGACATTTCTTTTGAAATCATAGAACACGAAGGTACACCTATGCCTTCTTTGATAATGACAATTCCAGGGTCTACTGAGCCTGACGAATATGTAATTATTGGTGGACACGCTGATTCATACACAGGGTTTCCAAATATTGCTCCCGGAGCAGATGATAATGCCTCTGGAATAGGAACAATCACAGAGGTTATTCGTGTGTTGATGGAAGCAAATTATCACCCACAAAAAACAGTTCAAATTATGGCATATGCTGCAGAAGAAGTGGGATTGATTGGGTCAGATGAAATTGCAGAGCAGTATTATAATGATGATAAAAATGTAATTGCCTATGTACAATTTGATATGACGAATTACAATGGTTCTATGGATGATATTGCCATCATTGAAGACAGTTACACAAGTAGTGATTTAAATATCTATTTGATGGAATTGATGGAGCACTATAATGCAACTGGTTCACACACCTTTACATATACATCATCAGCATGTAATTACGCCTGTTCGGATCATGCAAGCTGGAAAACCAGAGGTTATTTAGCCTCTTTCCCTTTTGAAGCAAGGTTTAACGAAGATAACCCTTATATTCATTCTTCCAATGATCTTTATTCAGTAAGTGGAAATTCAGAACATGCTGCAAAATTCACCAAATTGGGATTGGAATTTATCATAGAAACAGCAAAAACATCTACTATGTCCACATCAGAAGTTATGAAACCAGTGGTTAATTTGGTCATAAAAAATAAAGAATTGATTTATTCCATTGAAAATTCAATAGAGCAACTAAGTTCACTAACCATTCTTGATGCTTCGGCAAAGCGTACTTTAACTCACTCTAACCTAAAATCTTCTGGAAGAATCTCTATAAAAACACTTCCAATAGGAATATATTTAGCCGTATTTAAGGACATAAACGGCAACTCATTTACAAAGAAATTTTTAGTAAAGTAATTTTAAAAAATTATATAGAAAAACCACCTCTGTATGGAGGTGGTTTTTTT
>JBKEAG010000137.1:0-2832 GCA_047972025.1 Moheibacter sp. | reverse complement strand
TCGTTGAAACAGTAACAATGGCACCATCAAGTTCAACTCCATTTGGAACAATCTTTAGTTTTACAGCATATAGATTAGTATTTGATTTGGCAACACCTATAGAATTGTCAGAAGGAACTTACTGGTTAGAACCTACAATGACAAATACAGATTCATCAACCGCTTACTGGGAAATGACTCTCTCTGGAACTTCAGGAGCAATTGTTCGGTTAAGTGGTGATTCAGGAGAAAATTGGAGTGAAGATGAAAACGGTTCTCGAGCCATATTCTATGTAGCAGGTGAATGTGAAGAAGTACAAGAAGGGTGTTTAGATGCTCCAATGGGGCGTTGGCCGGACGAAGTAATTACACTAGGGTGTACAGGAAGTGCTGAGTTAGTAACTAATCAAGCATCAACAGAAGATTATTCAGAGTTAGTAGTAACCAATGGTTCAGAATATATCTTTACAAGTTCAGTAGCAACAGATTATATCACGATTGGTAATGCTGATGGAACAGAAGTATTAGCTCATGGAACAGGGCCTGTAACATGGACAGCTAATTTTGATGGAAACATTCGTTTCTATTTGCATTTAGATGAAAATTGCTCAGGAGATGAAGCATTTAGAAGTAAATTTGTACAATGTGATGGGGTTTATATAATTGAAGAACCAGACTTTGATTGTTTCCAAGGAGATGGATTGAATTCAAATGGATTTGAAAATGGATATAATATTTCCCAAGCAAATTTTTATAGAGCTTCTGATGACTTTATTGTAGATTCAAATATAGAGTTTACACTACAACAAATTTCACTTTCTGTTTTCACAGCCTCAGATGTAAATAATACAATTTTTAATATTCGTGAAGATAATGGAGGGGTCCCAGGTACTATTATAGAAACATTTACAACCTCAACTCCAACAGAAGATCATATAGTAGGAACAGGTTTTGGAATGCCTGTGCATTATATGGTGTTTGATTTGACTACTCCTATTGTTTTAAATGAAGGAACTTATTGGTTAGAACCAATTATGGCAAATACTGGAGGAACATCAGTTTATTGGGAACTTACATCTACAGGTAATAATGGAGCCAATGTACAGCTTAGTGAGGACTCTGGTAATACTTGGGCTGAGGATGATTATGCACAAGCTGTATTTTTTGTATCCGGAGAGTGTGACGAATTAGGTTTAGGAGACCTAAGCTCATTTGATTTCAGTTACTATCCAAATCCGGTACAAGACGAATTGAATTTAACATCGAAGAAATCAATAGAGTCAGTATCTGTATATAATTTAGCAGGTCAACAAGTATTGGTAAGTTCAAAAGTAGCTAATGGACAATTGAACGTATCCACACTACCAACGGGTACATACGTGTTCAAAGTAGTATTAGAAGGAGGACAAATTGAAACCTTTAAAATCATTAAAAAGTAATTATAATCTAAATTAGTTACTTAAACTAATAAAGCTCTGAATAATTTGTTCAGGGCTTTATTTTTTATACTTTATACTAGTTTACGCTACTCATTAGTTTTTATATACAAATACACTTCTTTTAAGGTTTCTTTTTTTTGTATTTGGCATAATGAATTGCCGCATTTAATTCAAATCCCAACATAATGAGCAGTACATTTATATAAATAAAGACCATCATAATCATTACCAAACCAACCGAACCATAGAGTAAATCATAATAATTAAATTTTTGAATATAAAACTGAAATCCTATTAGAGTAGTAAAAAACAAAACGGTAACCATAAATGCTCCAGGCATTACAAAACGCAATCGTTGTTTTATATTAGTTCCGTAATAGTATAATAGTACCAAAGAAGTAAAGTAAAAAAGTGTTGCTGAAACAAAATTTAATATATGATACATAGGAGGCATTTCTAGAAATGCTCCGTATTCCTCAATATAACGCCAAATAAAGGAAGTATAATATGTTAGAATTAATTGAATAATAATAAAAACCACAAAAAATAAAGTAAGAATAACAGAGATAAGTCGTGTATTGATTCCTTTTCTTTTTTTTGCATAACCATAGTGAGAAGTATTAAATCCCTTAATCATAACCGTAATCCCATTAGAAGACAATAAAATGGTAATAACAATAAAAAGCCAACCAAGACCTCGTCCACTTTTACCATCAGCTGTTTGTGAGATATAGGCTATGACTTCATCTGTAATCCTGGGCGGAAAAATTCGAGGAATAAACTCAGAAAACAACAAAGATTTAATTTCCTGATAAAGAGGAGCATAAGGCAGAATGCTAAATAAAAAAAGTAAAAATGGAAAAAGACTAAAGAAAAAAGCCCAAGAAACAGCTCCAACACGCATAGCAAAGGTAGGGCCAGATAATCCTTTTAATAAAAAACCAATTAACTCATACAGTGAAATTCCATTCAAACTAGAAAAAGTCACTTTTCTTGCGAACCGAATAAAAGGATTCTTACTAAATTTATTATCCAACTTTGATTGATTCGCCATAATTTTGTAGTCAAGTTGATTAAACTAAAATGAATCTTATAGTAATTTGTATAGGAAAAACTGATGAAAAACCATTAGAGGAACTGATTCAAAAATATGAAAACAGACTTCCACAACATTGGAATTACCAACGTATAGAGATTCCCGACATCAAAAATCGGAAAAACCTATCGGAATCACAACAAAAAGATAAAGAAGCCGAATTAATTCTCTCTAAATTAACACCTTCTGACTATATATTTTTATTAGATGAAAAAGGAAAACAAATGAAGTCTACTGATTTTTCAAATAAAATTCAAACTATATTCAATCAATCTATAAAGCAAGTCGTATTTATAATCGGTGGTCCTTATGGCTTTT
>JBKEAG010000104.1:0-7335 GCA_047972025.1 Moheibacter sp. | reverse complement strand
TTTTTTTGATTTTTAATTTAAAAAAAGAAGCGTGATTCAATTGACAATCGGTGAATGTAAAAGATAAACTGAACTCATTGCAATCATTGAAATTTAATCCTAATAATTTACAATTGCTAAACGTTACTTTTTGCAAAAGAGTTTGATTAAGTTTGGAAAGACTCAGGTTACAAGAAGTGAAATCACATTCTATGAACTTGTACTCGGAAAGGTTTGAGTTTGAAAAATCACAATTTTTGAAACTACAATTTTCATACTCACCAAGAGCTAGACTATTTTCGTTTGTAAATATTTGGTCTAAAAAATAGGTTGCCATTATTTCAATTTATCATTGTTTTTGTGACGGTCATGGTCGCGTTTTGTTTTGAAATCCAGTTTTTTATAGAAGGCTGTTTCCAAATCGACTTTGGTTTGGTTGGCAAGGCAAATTACAACAAAAAGTACATCAGCCAACTCCTCTGCTAAATCCTTTTCCTTATCGGACTCTTTTTCAGACTGTTCGCCATAGCGTCGTGCAATGATTCGGGCAACTTCTCCAACCTCTTCGGTAAGCTGTGCCATATTGGTTAGTTCGTTGAAATACCGAACGCCATGGTTTTTTATCCAATCATCTACATCTTTTTGTAAATCTCTGATTTCCATGTTTACTAAATTTTTTCTAATAATACTTTGCTGTTGTCCATAGAAGAAACTCTACGTCTAAACTCAACATAATCATTGAACTTTTCTTTAGGATAGTTCCCATCTTTTACAACTAGTTTACGATTGATTTGTAGTATGCCGCTCTCTAAGTCTTTAACCGTCAAAAGGTAGCTCCCGAAATCATCAATATAAATTTTAGGCTGAAACGTTTCACTTAGTTTATAGCCATTAGGTAGTTTTAGTTCAAACCTTGTTTCATCAGTATAACCAAACCGAATTTCAAAAGGATATTGGCGATTATTGTCTTTTTTTAGTGCAGTAGATGTTCGTTCAAATGGCACAACATTGAGGGTGATATTATCTCCAATAGTTTTTGCAAAGTGTGTAGATTCTATAACTGCTTTGGTAGTGAAAACAGCATTGTCACGGTCATTTACGAGTTCATAGCTTTTGAGTTGAAAGTTAGGTAACCGACCAAAAAGACTGTTCAGAAGTCTTTTTTGTTCCTGAGTATTTTCAAAATTAAGATTGTAAGCGAGGTCGTATTGTAGTCCCGAATCTTCGATGGTAAAATTGGCTTTTAGATTTCCATTGGGTAATAATTCTCCCGTCCCGTTGATTATTTCTTTATTTGTTTCCAGGGGGAAATTTTGAGTGGTAACAACTTTTCCACCTTCCGGTGTAATCAAAATAGCAAAACGATCATCTGTAAATTGTCCTAGGTAATTAAATGCAGTTTGTTGATTTGTACATTCTAACCAGATAGTTTCACTTTCTAGTGGAACACCGACAATCATGTGATTTCCTTGTAGTGAAGCAAAGTTTTTTTCCATATCTACTTTTCGGCTGTTTTCTCCATATACGATAGTGTGAAAAGCATCTATCCCAATAGTTTCTAATAGGCTCACCATGTAGTTTGACAGTGCTTTGCAGTCACCGTAGCTTTTACTACTTACATAAGAAGCAGGATAGGGTTCCCAACCACCAATCCCGATGGCTATGTTGATATATCGGGTTTTAGACTGCATATATTGGTAGAGAATCCGTATCTTTTCAATCGGATTCGTTATTCCATCTACTAATTGTAGTACGGTTTGTTTTTCTTCTTCTGCTAAATCATTTTTATCTTTTAGTAAATTGTCGTAGTACCATTTGCCAAATTGTTCCCAGTTTTCAAAATTTCCTTTTATTCCTTCAAATTCAAATTCTGTTGGAGCAAAACGAACATTAGGTGAAACCTTTCTTAGAGGAGGACTTAAAATTTCATCTTGTATAGGCGGTATATTTTGGATAGAGTAAGAGAGTGTGTTTTCACTTTCAGATTTTTTCACATTCCATCCGTCAAAACTTTCCTCTAACTTTCGAATGGGAATTGAGGTGTGGTTAATCAATGTAAATTGACTGTTTTCTATACCCAAATCATAATTAGAGACAGGTTGCCAACCGGGTAACGAAATAGTATTGGAAGAGCTTATTTCAATTTTATAATGGATGGTAAACGGATAAGAAACGGGGGTAAAATTATAGTATTGAATACGGTCATCCAGATAGAGTGAAAATCCATCTACGGCACTTACATCTTTTAAATCTCTTTTTTTTAATTTACGTATTTCTTTTCCGTTAGCATTGTATAAAGTGGCATCAAAAAGATTTATCTTTCTTGTTTTGTCGTAATTAATTGGATAATACGCATATTTGCGTCCACTTTCATTTAGAATGGTTATAGCAAATTCTTCACTGTATTTCATTTCGTTTTTTGCTGAAAATTCTACAATGCTATTTTCCATTCGAACTACGGCATAAGCATTTTCGGTTAGTTTTTCTGAAATGGAATTAACATCAAAACTTTGAGCAAAAACAATGAAAGTGTATAACATGAAAAGAAAAGTCAAATATTTTTTCACTAAGATTGGTTTAGATTTATTCTTTATTTTTTGAATCAATACAAATGGTAACTGGTCCGTCATTTTGTAAATCTACTTTCATGTCAGCACCAAATTTCCCTGTTTGAATCTTCCCAAGGTATTTACTTTTCATCAATTCAACAAAATTTAGATACTGATTTTTTGCCAACTCAGGAGGTGAAGATTTTATATAAGAAGGACGATTTCCTTTTTTTGTAGAAGCATGTAGTGTAAATTGACTAACGATTAGTAATTCACCTTCAATGTCTTGCAGTGAAATATTCATTACGCTGTTTTCATCAGGAAAAATGCGGAGTTGGATTATTTTTTTGATTATCCAGTCAAAATCTTCTTCATTATCAGTTTCTTCAAATCCTGCAAATACCAATAATCCTGTTTTGATTTCACCAATAATTTGATGTTCAACAGTTACACTTGCGTATTTTACTCTCTGAATTACAACTCTCATAAAAGATGTTTTTATGATACTAAATTTATAAAGATTCTTCCAAAAATGTCAAATAGCTTTGGTAGCGAGATGGAGCAATGTCACCATCATCAACTGCTTTTTTTATTGCACAACCAGGTTCGGCTTGGTGAATGCAGTTGTGGAATTTACAATTGCTTTTTTGTTCCAATATTTCTGGAAAATAATCACCGATTTCTTCTTTTTCCATTTCGGCTAGGCCAAATTCTTTAATTCCCGGAGTGTCAATGGTAAAACCACCAAAAGGCCATTCGTACATTTCGGCAAAGGTTGTAGTGTGTTGTCCCTTTTGGTTGAAATCAGAAACCAAAGATGTCTTTAAATTTAAATCAGGATTTAAAACATTCATTAATGTAGATTTACCCACACCTGAGTGCCCTGAAATTAAACTTGTAATCCCACATAGCTTTATTTTTAATTGTTCAATATTTAATTTTGAAACTGCTGAAATCTCCAATGTCTTATATCCGATCTTTTCATATAAATCTCGGTATTCAGTTACTTCTTTTAATTGTAAATCATTGTAAGCATCCATTTTGTTGAAAATGAGGGTCACGGGGATATGATAAGCCTCGGCTGTAACCAAAAATCGGTCTATAAAACCAAAAGATGTTTTAGGGTTATTAACGGTGATTACGAGGAAAGCTCGGTCTAGATTTGAAGCAATAATGTGTGTTTTTTTTGATAAATTTACAGAGCGACGAATGATGTAGTTTTTTCGTTCATGAATTTTTGTGATGACGGCCATGTTTTCTTTGTCCAATTCAAAGTTTACAAAATCACCAACCGCTATAGGATTTGTGTGTTTGATGTTGTCTAGCCTAAATTTCCCTCGAATCCTAGCCTGATAAAGTGTTTTATCTTCAGTTTGTAGTAAGTACCAACTACCGGTAGATTTTTTTACCCGAGCCTTCATTCAGACTTGGTTTGTGCTTTTTGATTCATAATTGTATTTTGATGCTGTATGGATTCTTGGTGAATAGCTTTTATGAGTTGGGTGATGAACTCTTCAGAAAGGCCTAGTTTTTGGCTTTGATTCATGGCTGTGTCCAAAATACACTTCCATCTATCAGGTTGAAAAACGGCTACATTATGATCTTTTTTTAATTCACCAATTTGATTGGAAATGAGCATTCGTTGTGCCAATGTTTCTAGAATTGCTTGGTCGGCTTCATCTATTTCAGTTCTTAATCGATTAAGTTTAGAGTTGTAAATGGCATCTTTGTCTCCACTTTTACGGATTTCAATTTTTTTGAGAATTTCATGCAATTGTTCAGGCTTCAATTGCTGTTTAGCATCACTCCAAGCCTCATTCGGATTACAATGGGATTCAATCATCAGTCCATCATACTCAAAGTTGTAGGCTTGTTGTGCTACTTCGAAAATTCCATCTCTGTTTCCACAAATATGTGAAGGGTCACATATCAGAGGAATATTTGGTGCTTTATTCATAAAATCAAGTGCAATCTGCCACTGAGGATTATTTCGGTATTTTGTCTTCTTGTAAGTAGAAAAACCTCTGTGAATTGCCCCTATATTTTGTATGTTTTGAGTTTGTAATCGTTCAATTGCTCCTAACCATAAATCTAAATCAGGGTTGACAGGGTTTTTTACCAAAATAACTTTGTCTGTATTTTGTAACTCTTCGGCTATTTCCTGAACAGTAAAAGGGTTAACGGTAGAACGTGCGCCAATCCATAGCCAATCCACATTATTTTCTACAGCTAATTTTACGTGATTGGCATTAGCGACTTCTGTAGCTGTAATGAAACCAAATTCATCTTTTACCTTTTTTAACCATTTTAACCCAATTGCTCCAACTCCTTCAAAAGAGTTGGGCTTGGTTCTCGGCTTCCAAATTCCAGCTCTAAAAACTTGAATGTAGTTTTTGTCTAGTTGTTCGGCAGTTTTCATCATTTGTAATTCACTTTCGGCACTGCATGGCCCTGTAATTACAAGAGGTCTGTGAAACTGTTTCAGCCAATTTGGTTTGGATTTCATATTTTGCAAATTTAGTGCAACTTTGGGTATTAAAAAAAGTCCCACTGAGTAGTGAGACTTTAAGGTTTGTATTTTATAAACTTAATTTATTCAAATTTTAAAGAGAAAAATACGCCACGGGTAGAAAGTGATTTGAGAGAGCCTGCCCATTGCGGATTTGTGTCAGGGTTGTCCTGTACCAATTCATTGTTGAAAAAGAACACTCCTTTGAGTGCAGGAGTTAACTTTACTCTTTTTAAATACAGTTCAACACCCAATTCTATTTGCCAGTTGAAATTATGTGTTTTCATTCGGAAAATATTGTCTTGATTATCTTCTTCTTTCTTCTCATTGGACTGTAAATTAACAACATACCCAACACCTCCCTGAAGGTAAGGACGCGTGTTTACCCAGCGGTCACCATGAACTTTAAACAAAAGGGGAATGTCTATGTAGGTTGATTTTACTGCTCTCATACTATCTGTTTCAGATTCTATATTTCCGAAATAAAGTGTACGTTCTGTAAAGTTAATATTGGGTTCAAGTTTCAAGTCGAAATTTTCATGTAATTTCATTTTTCCCATAAGTCCAACTGAAAATCCCATTTTGTTTTCTTGTCTCAGGTAGATCATCCCTTGTTCGTTGACTCCGGATTCGTTAGGAACTACTTTAAAAGACATCAAATTTGTTCCCAAAAAATACCCTAAACTAAATTTTTTATTATCAGCCTCTTCTCTGTTCCATACTTTATCTGTGTTGGGGCGAAATTGCCCAAAGGAGGTGATTGCTAGTGAAAATAGGATTATTGCTAAATAGTTTTTCATATACTTTTCCTTAACGAAATTTTGTTTCATTTATTTTGAACTTTCGTAAATGCTTGCAATTCCAAAAGTAAGTTTTTTATCCAACGTTTGCGAGAAATTTGATTTTTTTAAAATGTTTTTCATTGCTTCACCATATGGAAATGCCTTTACAGAGTCAGGTAAGTAGGTGTAAGCACTTTGGTCTTTTGAGATTTGTTTACCGATTTTTGGTAGAATTTGTTTTGAGTAAAAACTATACAGTTGCTTCATAGGAAAAGATTCGGGTTGTGAAAATTCGAGTATAATAAATTTCCCACCGGGTTTTAGAACTCGGTAAATGTCATCCAAACCTTTTTGTAAGTTTTCGAAATTTCGAACGCCAAATGCTACGGTAATACAGTCAAAAGTGTTGTCTTCAAAGGGCATGTTTTCGGCATCTCCTTGAATCATTTTGATTCTATCTTGTAGCTTTTGGGTAGCTACTTTTTTTCTTCCAACTTCGAGCATCCCGGCAGAAAGGTCAAATCCGGTGATTTGAGCATTTGTAGCATTTGCCATTTGGATGGCTAAGTCTCCGGTTCCGGTGGCAATGTCTAGTATGGTTTGTGGTTTTGCTTTTACAATGGACTTTACCACTTTTTTTCTCCAGCTCACGTCAATTCCCATTGACAATATACGATTTAGTAAATCGTACTTTTCGGAAATATTGTCAAACATTTGTTCAACTTGTTCTTTTTTTCCTAAATCAGAATTAGAATATGGTTTTACTGTACTCATAAGTTTGCAAAGGTAAAACTTAGAAATTAGAAATGGGAAATTAGCAGTTGGAAATAACTTGAAGCTAATGATTTTTATTCATAATTCTCAAAGTAAAATTGGATGAAATCTTCTTTACTGAAAATTTTTGTAATGTCAGTATCTTGTCCTTTATTGAGAAAGAATTTTGGATATTCTTGATCCAAATTATAATAGAAATTTTGTATATATAAATCAGTATACCGTTTGGTGTTACCGTAATAGACTTTGTTGTCAATAGTGATGGTTTGGGAGGTGAAAATAGAGTCTTTGTTTCTTGCGGCACCATAAGGTCGGGTAAAAACAAAGTACTCACTACGAGTCGGATTTATAATAGCATTGGCTCTAGTGATGTGAAAAGTTGTATCGGTTTGTTTGCCTTTTAATGTGAATTTTAGAGAGTGTTTTCCTGGTTTTAGTTTGATATCGGTAATTTGCTTTGGAGCTATTGTATAGTTTTGGTTGTCAATCTGAATTTGAATTTGTTTCTCAGATGGATTTGTAATTAAATAACGGTCTTCCTTTTCCAAAAAAAGAGTATAGAAAAGATAACAAAATGCCATAATGGCAAGTGTGACTAGAAATCCAATTAAACTCGGGTTCTTTTTCATAACACAAATCTATGAAATAATTAAAAACTGAAGTTTACTCCGAATAAAATATAAGACCTATTTAAACTTTGAAAAGATATGGATTCGTAATAGTCTGAAATATAAATTTCTTC
>JBKEAG010000010.1:0-10969 GCA_047972025.1 Moheibacter sp. | reverse complement strand
AAACTGAAGGAAAAAAACTTCCCACAACCAATGCTGACTTAATCAAAGAAAAAGATGTACTTAATTTAATTCAAACAGAAGTTGATTTGTACAATAAACCATTAGGACATTGGGAACAAATCAAACTATTTCGGTTAACTTCTGATGAATGGTCGGTTGATGGTAAGCAACTCACTCCTACTCTTAAATTAAAACGAAGGATTATTCTAGATTTATACCAAGATTTATACCAAGAAATGTATGAACGATATCCTGGTGAGTAGATAGTTGTTTACAATACCTAGTATCAGTCAGGAGAAAATGAGTTAGAAAAATAATCAAAAAATAGATTTAGAATGTATAAAAAAATACCCACTTAAAAGTAGGCATTTTTTCATTGACTTGTATTTTTCACTTTCTCTAGAAAGTACACCCTACACCAAAATTAAGAATACAGAGTTTTGACCATCTGTATCTTTAGTGACATTGGTCAAACCAAGTCCATAACGAACTCCTATGTAATTTTAATCAAAGCTTTGATTAAACCCAACTTTTGCTCGTTGCACATTTAGTGCTGGGCGACTATTTATTTTGTCTCCATTTCCAACTACAAAAGCAACAATGTATAAATTTTGTGAATTTGTGACATGTGATGGAAGGCTTACATTAAAATTTTGTGACCAAACATTTCCCTCTGATACTTCATCCTCGGGAATATTATCTCCAAAGATATCAGTATACGATTTCATTAAAACATGTTTTTGAGGAAAGTTTAAAATAGGGTCAACATTGTATTGTCCTTGGTTAAAAACACAATTAGGAATAGTACTTCCAGCGTAGGCATTTCTTTGATCGTGTACTAATTCTTCTTCTATTAAATTTACTACCAATTTGGGATTGGAAATGTTATCTGTTGCAAAACCTACTTTTACATTTATACTTAAACTATTACCATCTAGAGAAGAATTAACAGCTAGACCAAGCGGGGCTGTTTGATTTAAATAAGAATCTAGCTGGGCATTAAAAGTATCCGGATTTGTCGGACAAAACTCAGTATTTTGGTACATGTTGACATCAAATATACGGTTGATTTTACCTCTTGGTTGTGCAGGTGCATTGTAGTTATTGACATCTGCCATTTGTTCCCAATGTTCATAAATCCATGGATCATCCAACCCTTCTCCTTCACAGTGAATAGCAATTGGAACAACTTTATCACTGTAATCTGTAAAAAAGTCTAAAATTAATGCCATACGTGGACAATAAATACACCAAGTTCCTGTATAGTCTTCCACTAAAACTTTTTGGGTATACTTACTCGGAATTACATCAGTAGATGAAAATGTAACAGTACCACTAGTCATCCCATTATAAGTAGCATAAACTTCATTTGATTCATTTGCTATAGCAGGAGTGAAAGAGTTTCCTTCTATTTGTTCATCATTTACAAAAAATGTAGCAACTGAAGTTAAATCCCCACTTATAGTAGAGGAAGCTGTAAAAGTAACAGAATTTCCAACAGTAACATTTGACGTGTTTACCGTAACAATAAGAGCCTCTTCAGTAGGCTCCTCCTCTGTCCCACAGCTAATAAAAAGACAGGAGAATAGTAATAAGAAAATAGAGATGTGTGTTAGTTTATTTATTTTTTTCATAATAAAAAATATTTTTTGCTAATTTAGCCAAATAACACACAAACAAAAAATCATGGTAAAAAAGATTTTGTCTACAGGATTGTTAATTCTTATGTTCAATGTTGCATTTTCTCAAGAAACTGCTTTCCCTGACATGAATATTCCCGATTTGAAAGGCAATAAAGTAGACCTCAAAGCTCTCTCTATGGAGGGTGAACCGGTAGTTTTGGCTTTTTGGGCAACTTGGTGCGGTCCATGTATGTTGGAATTAAACGCTATTAATGATCAAATTGATGATTGGAATGCTGAAACTAGCTTTAAGTTTTACGGTGTATCAGTAGATGATTCTAAAACCGTTGGGCGAGTACAGCCATTGGTAAACGGAAAAGGTTGGAGTTTTGATGTCTTATTAGATACCAACAATGATTTGAAAAGACAGTTAAACTTTTCTACTCCTCCTTATACATTAATCATTAAGGATGGCATGATTGTTTACAAACATATTGGTTATCAACCTGGAGCGGAAGATGAACTCTATGAAAAAATCAAAGAATTTGCCAATTAAACTAATGCACAAAAATGTAAATACCTAATCTAATAATTTAATTTTTTAGAAAAGTAAAATTTAAATAACACATGAAAAAAATTTATGGATTATGGATGCTAGTAATGGCATCATCAATAATATACGCTCAAATAGATGTAGCAGGGGGGACCTTTTCTGGTGGAATAGAATCTACTTCCCAATGGTACCAGTATGACGAAGATTTAGAATTTGATCAACCCTCAGACCCATTTCGTTCTAATAACTATATCCGTTTGGATTATAATGTAGGTAAATTTACCGCAGGTTTACAATATGAAGCATATTTACCATCAGCATTATTAGGATATACTGACAGATTCAATGACAATAAAATTGCCACCTATTACGCTAACTATAAAGGAGAGCAATTGGATATCACCGCAGGTAATTTTTACGACCAATTTGGTAGTGGTCTTGTATTTAGAAGTTGGGAAGATCGTCAAATTGGAATTAACAACTCTATGAAAGGAGTGAGAGTCGCCTATACACCAAATGATTTTACTACAATTAAAGGGGTAATTGGTAAAATGCGTCTAGGATTTGAAACTACGGCAGGGACTGTTGGTGGAGTAGATGTTGAAACCAACATCACCCGATTGATAGACAAAGATAACAATAAAAACTCTGTCACAGCAGGTTTCAGTTATGTTGGACAAAATGAAAGCTACACAGGAGGTGTAGAAGATTTCCCACAAAATATTAATAATTTTTCGGGGCGTTTAGGGTACTCTGGTAATTCAGGTATCTATGCAAATGCTGAATATGTTTACAAAGGCAAACAAGCCGCTTTATTTAGCGGAATGCCTACAGAAAAATATTATGATGGAAACGCATTATTGGTCAATTTAGGATATTCTACTAAAGGTTTCGGAATCAATACAACTTTCAGAAGAATGGAAAATATGGCAATGTATGCACAACGAGATTTGAGTGAAACAGCAGAAAATGCGTACAATGAAGGAATCGTAAATTATGTTCCTGCGTTGACACGTCAGCATGACTATTTACTAACCAATATATATGTATATCAAGCACAGCCCCAGTTAAACTTTGAACAAGAAGAAGTAGGAGAAATAGGTGGACAAGTTGATATTTTCTACAATATAGCCAAAGGTACTTCTCTTGGAGGAAAGTATGGAACAAAATTAGCCGTAAACGCATCATATTGGAATGGGTTAAACCCTACGTTTAATGATGACATGACATATGAAACTAATTTCTTTGATTTTGGAAGAAAATTTTTTCATGATATAAATTTTGAAATAACTAAAAAATGGAGTCCTAAATTCTCCTCTATTTTCACTTATATGCATCAGTATTATGACCGTGGAATTATGCAAGGTATAACCTATACACCTCTTGTTGCGAACGTAGTTGTTGGAGATTTTTTATATAAATTCAACTCAAAAAATTCATTACGATTTGAATTACAACACCTACAAACCAAGCGAGACAAAAAGAATTGGGCAGCTGCTTTAGTCGAGTACAACCTCAACCACCGCTGGAATTTCTACATAGGGGACAACTACAACTATGGAAATGATGACAAAGACAAACGTTATCACTATTATATGGTAGGAGGAAGTTATGCAAAAGAATCAACTAGGGTGGCTCTAAACTATGGGAGACAAAGAGGAGGTCTAATCTGTGTTGGAGGTGTATGCCGATATGTTCCGGAGAATACAGGATTTACACTATCCTTAGTTAAAACTTTCTAGAAACAATGATGATTTTTGTAGTAGAAATTTATTAAATATCTATAAATCATAGAAATAGCATAGTCCTATATTAATTTCAAAAAAATCAATAAAAAGAAATGAAGGCATGTGTTTTTTAAGGAAAACATATGCCTTTTTTCATTAAAAAATGATACATTTGTGAATTACACACAACTAAGTAATTTTATTAACACACTATTTATTTTATTATGAAAAATGTTTTTACATTCTTAATGATTTGTGCAGTGAGCATTTTAAATGCACAAGTTTTTTCTGAAGATTTTTCCGATGGGGTTCCCGGAAGCATGATTGAAACTACTGTAAATGGTAGTTTAAGTTGGACTGACTGTGGAGGTGATACAGGGGGTGTTTCATGTAGTGAAGCCGCCACATTTTACCACACAAGTCACGCAGCATACAATACAGCCTTAGACACACCAGTATTGGATTTATCATCAGGAGTTTATAAAGTTAGCTATACTCTAGCTAAAAGAGTCAAAAATGAAAAAGTAAATGAATTTTTTGTAGAAATTTCAACGGACGGAGGCTCTACATTCACAACAATGGTTGAGCAACCGGAAGAAGTTGCAGATTTGACCAATTTTTCACTAGTGATAACCCCTTACAACCCTACTACTAATACTGTAATACGTTTTAGAAGTAGAAATAAGATCGGTTACGCTACAGTATTAGATAACATTTCTATAGATTTGGTTACAAGTGATGACGCGTCTGTCAAATCGATTAATATACCTTCTTTAATTATAGCAGGAGATACTGAAGTCAAAGGAGAGTTAGTAAATTTAGGAGTTAACCCAATCACTTCATTTGATTTAAATTGGCAAGTAGATGGAGGAGCTACTTATACACAAAACTATACAGGGCAAAATATTTCTTCAGGACAAACTTTCAACTTTACACATAGTGATTTATGGAGTCCTACCGGAGGAACACATACATTAAAAGTTTGGGTATCGAACACTAATTTCACAGATGTAGATTCTTCAAACGACGAAAAAACGATTAGTGTAGATGTAGCAAGTGGTATGACTCGCAAAATTCCTTTGTATGAAAAGTTTTCAAGCTCAACTTGTCCTCCATGTTATACATTTAACTTTAATTATTGGAATCCTTTCTACTCAGATTATGCGCATACTAAAGCTACATTCATTAGTTATCAAGTAAATTGGCCAGGAGCAGGAGACCCATATTACACAAATGAAATTGGAGCGAGAAGAAATTATTACTCAATAAGCGGTGCTCCAACGTTATTAATAAATGGAACAACAGAAAGTACTGACTTTAGTATTCCTCAGCTTCAAGCTAAGTTAGATAATATTCTTTCAGAAGACCGTATTTCTTTCTTCAATATAGAATCAGACCATGTAATTAGCGGAAATAACATTACTGTTACAGCTAACATTACTCCTTATATTAATGGAAATTATACTGTACATGTAATGGTAATTGAAAAAGAAACAACTGAGAATACTGGAGGAAATGGAGAAACAGAGTTTCACCATGTCATGATGAAAGCATTACCAAATGCTTCCGGCACCAATGTTTCATTCGTTCAAGACCAAGTAGAAACATTGTCTTTCACACATGATATGAGTTCTACTTTTGTAGAAGAGATAAGTGACTTAGCCGTTGTTGTATTTATTCAGAATAATGCAACAAAGGAAATTTTACAATCAGGTTACACCGAATCATCAGGAATTGTATTAGGAACGGAAGATACTGCTACTACAGCTAGTATAGTGTTAGTACCAAATCCAACTAGTGGTATTGTAAAGATTTTTGCAGATAGAACTGTAAATCTACAAATATTTGACCTTACAGGTAAAAATGTATACAATCAATCTAATATTGCAGACAACACGACTCTTGATTTATCTAAATTAGGAAAAGGAGTTTTCGTTGTTACTATGGCAGATAAAGATGGTAACAAAACTGTGAAAAAATTAGTAATTAAATAAACAATAATTAGGGTGGCTGTATTTAAACACAGCCACTCTTTTCAAAACTAATAGAAAATGAAAAGAATAATTTTATCAACAATTTTAAGCCTTGTATTTGTAGGATTTATTTCTGCGCAAGAACAAGTGTTCCGTGTGATGGATATGAATCATACAAATGACTATGGTGATGATACTGAAATAGTAGAAGGAGATGTTGTCACTTTTAATACAGCTGTATACGAAGATGCAAAATTAAAATTCTTAACATATAATGATTCAGATGAACCAATTTATACACGTGTAGAATGCGAAGGAATGACCAATACAAATGGTAGTTTCATGGAACTTTGCTATGGTAACTGCTACTATGGAATTGAACTTTTCGTTGGCTACCCAGACGATTTTGCTATGATGCTTCAACCAGGACAACATCAACCTGTTATGCAGGACTATTTTTCCAATACAGATAGTAGCAATGACTTAGTTGAGTACCAGTTCAGATTTTATCAGTTAGATTCTGATGAGTTTGAAATTCCAGGCACCTCTCTACGTTTTACTTATCGTTATGATGGTATTATGGGAGTTTCAGATGTCAATTCAATTGCAATTGCAGAAGTTTATCCAACTGTAACAAAAGGCTTTACTAATATTGACTTAAAAGAAAATGCAAAAGTTCAAGTGTTAAATATAGAAGGAAAAGTTGTAAAAAACACAACAATGAATACTGGAAGTAACAAACTAGATTTATCTGGCTTTACTGCTGGAATCTACTTAATTAAATTTACAGGTGATTCTGGTATAACAACAATTAAAAAAATAATTGTAAAATAAATAATAGTTCTATACAAGTGAACTAAATCATTTGTCAAAAAACTTTAAGGAGTATATTGAAATAATAGATGTTTCAATATGCTCCTCTTTTATAAAAGGAATATTTCACTCAAATAATAAAAAAAATTCAGGAAAAGTTATAGGGAAAAAAAATAGGCAAGCTAACTACATCACACCGCTACGACCGTATACCCTTGCTACGTTCCCGTCCTGGGGGATTCAACAGGAGCTGGTTGTGTAGGACTTGCCTTCTGCAAAGGTAAGAACTTTTATTTCTTTTCTGCAAAAGAATTAGGTGTAATATTTCTAAAAATAAATTTAATCCTTTTATTGTGGCAAGTGAATATACTACTTACTTCGGTTTATGACTACTATGTGTTTCAAGGCAAGTTTTTGCTCTAACCAACGTCTTAATTTTTTCTGACTTATAGAGTCTTGTCTCGCATTTGAATCATAAATTACTACTGTTTCTACAATAGTGCTATCTGACTCTGTTTCCGTCAATTGCCTTCCTATGGACACGTTATGGTATTCGGGAAATAAAATTTCAATTTCTTTTAAAATAGAAATATTATCAAACTTATAAAGCGACAGCTCTTTCTGTAAATTTGTTATAACCAAATCTTTTTCTGAAACTGTATTTTGTTGTAAATTAATTTCATTCAAAATCTCATCCTTAATGTTTATATCATCTTGACGAATCAGCAATTGCGTATCTTCTAAATCAAAATCATTTAAACGCTGGTTTAGTTGCACAATTTGTGTACTGTCAAACCTTTTCATCAAACATGCTAACTCTACCGTTTTTGGACTTGTATTAAAATTAGTCTTTTTGTAAATAACTGTATAACCATTATTATTAAACTCTTCATTGATAAACTGGCTCACATTATTATCAAAAGTCCTTTGTTGATACAGCCTATAAGCTAGATAGGAACTTGGAACAATCATAATGAGAATGATAATTGAGATTCCATATCGAATTTGTTTTGACCTTTTGGCATCTAAAAAAGAAACTGGTTCATATTTCAAATATTTAATAATAAGGAATGTCGCTATACAAATAAAAAAGCAGTTTATCGAATAAAGGTAAATGGCTCCTAAAAAATAATAAAAGTTCCCAATCGCAATTCCATAACCCGCCGTACAAAGTGGTGGCATCAATGCCGTAGCTATTGCTACTCCAGGAATCGGATTTCCTTTCTCAACTCTCGTTATAGCAATCACTCCCACTATTCCACCAAAAAAGGCAATAAGTACATCGTATATATTAGGTGAAGTTCTTGCCAATAATTCAGATTGTGTTTCTTTAAATGGACTTACAAAAAAATAAACTGCTGAAACCACCAACCCTACTAAAGTTGCAATCAAAAGGTTTTTCATTGACTTCTTTAGTAATTCAAAATTGTATGTTCCCAATGCAAATCCAGCACCCACAATCGGACCCATAAGTGGTGAAATTAACATTGCACCTATAATCACAGCCGTAGAGTTTACATTTAACCCAACTGAAGCTATCACTATGGCACAAGCCAAAATCCAAAGATTTGAACCTCGGAAAGAAATATTTGAAACAACATTTTCAAAAACTCTTTCTCTCGTTTCTTCACCGCTATGAAGACTCGTAAATCTAAAAATTTTCCGACCTATTGACATATATACAAATTAGATTGACTACTGCAATAATACAGTAATTTTATATACAAATTTAAGAATTATAAAAATTTTAAATTGATTTCACTAAACCTTTGAATTTACCATAGCAAGGACTTAACTTTGGCAAATGTTTCGATATATTCTATACGCTCTTTTTTCTGGCCTGTTACTAGCACTTGGGTGGCCCTCTAACGGATTTCCTATTTTGCTGTTCTTTGGGTTCGTTCCACTGCTATTTGCTGAAAACAAAATCAGTCAAATGGCGAATCTGAAAAGAAAAGGACTGAAAATATTCGGACTTGCCTATTTGGCATTTTTCGTTTGGAATGCCATCGGAATTTGGTGGCTACATTATGCACAAGAAGTTAATTCAAATGGAGAACTTCAAAATTCATGGATTTCCTACCTATTTCCGGTATTGGCAAACGCACTTTTGATGAGTATCATTTTTCTACTTTACCATTGGGTGAAATCTAGAGCCGGTAACATTTATGGGATTCCTTTTCTTCCTGTAATTTGGATTTGTTTTGAGAAGTTTCATTTAAATTGGGAAATGACTTGGCCTTGGTTTAACTTGGGCAATGGTTTTGCTAACTATCCAAAATGGATTCAATGGTATGAGTACACCGGTACATTTGGTGGCACGTTATGGATTTTGGTTGGTAATATGATTGTTTTCTACTATATCTATGCCTTCTTAAACGTTAAAGAAAACAAATACCGAAACAAACTCATTCTTTATACAACTCTTTGGATAATCATTCCGATTGGAATTTCCTATGGGATATACAATTCTTATGAAGAAAAAGGAGACGAGATTACGGCTATGGTACTACAGCCTGAGTTAAATCCCTATACCGAAAAATACAATAAAGAGTCTTTCCAGATTATAGAAGAATTACTTGATTTAACCCATAAAAACATAACTCCAGAAGTTCAATTTGTAGTAGCACCAGAAACAGCTTTTCCGGGATCGGGGCCTGGGCTTAATATAGATAAACTCTCAGATGATTTACTGGTAAAAACTATTCAAAAAAATTTAGCTCAATACCCTAATTTAACTTTTGTTTCAGGAACTGAATTAATGCGGTTCTATCCCTATGAAAAACTTGCTTCTGAAACCGCTTCCCGATTTGGAAATAGAGATGTTTGGTTTGACGTAAGCAACTCTGCCATTCAACTCAATTTAATGGATTCTATACAATATTATCATAAATCAAAACTAGTTGTAGGTGTAGAGCATTTTCCATATATGAAAGTTCTGAAACCCCTTTTAGGAGACATTATGCTCAACTTTGGTGGAACGGTTCGCACTCATTTAACCCAGAAAGAACGTTCGGTATTTAGCAATTCATTCAACAGTGCCAAAGTTGCTCCCATTATTTGCTATGAATCTATTTATGGTGAATTTACTACCGGATATGTGAGAAATGGAGCCAATGTACTATTTGTAATGACCAATGACTCTTGGTGGGGAAATTCCGATGGACATAAAGAATTATTGCAATTCGGAAATTTACGAGCAATTGAAACGCGGAGAGACATTGTTCGCTCTGCTAATTCTGGTGTTTCTGCCTTTGTCAATCAAAAAGGAGAAGTTACTACATTTTTGCCTTACGAAAAGCAAGGAACACTTATAAGCAAAGCAAAACTCAATGATGAAATTACCTTTTATGTAAAACATGGAGATTACATTGCCAAAATTGCTTTATTACTTGCCGGAGTTTTACTGGGCTACACCATTGCATGGGAAATTCTCAATCGGTTTAAGAAGAAAAATCTACCTAAATCTTGATAAGATTGAGGCTACTTTGTATCTAAAGAGAAATGTGCAGCTTGTAAAAGAGGAGTTCGTTCATCAAAAACAAAATCAACATACTCCGCGTCGTCTGCTTTTACTTCCACATCCACTGTACTTCTTCCTATTTCAGTATCCGAACTGTCAAATGCCTTTAACCTAGCTTTTCCCTTAAAGTCTTGCTTGGCAATCATATAAATAGAAACTTTTTTATTACTCTCACTATCCATGTATTCTTTTTGTGTACGACCTAACTCAAAATAAGTTGTAGCATTCGGTTCTATTTTCACTTCAGCTCCCGCTAAACTATTGTCCAATCCCTCATCTACACCTTTTATGATTTCACCTACACCTTCACTTGCTGTTTTTACCGCATCTTTCCCTTCCGTTTTCAGCGCTTCACCTGCACCTTTTAACAATCTAGATTTAACAGAAACTGTTGTATTCCCTTCCTCTTCTGCCTTCTGCATTTTCTCTTCTTTACTCATACAAGACACTATAAACACAGTGGATACTAAAAATAGAGCTATTTTTTTCATTAAATTTACTTTTATATGTAACCAAATGTAAAAATTAAAAATAGAAATACAAAAAACTCTTTTCATAAAACTCTTTCAGATTTACTTCTTACATTTGTATGAATATAGAACGATCGTAATCGTTACGATATGTAGTTAAGTAAGTAGTTTCAGAAAGATGGAGAAAATTTAATCTACAATTGTTGTTTTTCTAAAAATTAAATCTCTATCTTTGCAGTCCGAAAAAAATTAAAGAACAAATGTCGAAAATTTGTCAAATCACCGGTA
>JBKEAG010000140.1:0-2888 GCA_047972025.1 Moheibacter sp. | reverse complement strand
GCACACTTTCATTCAGAATATAATGATTGGTTTCCCAAGGTAGATACTGCATTTAGAAATGGTTGCCGTCGGTTTGATGGTGCTATTAAGGGATATGGAGGATGCCCGATGTCCAAAAGTGATTTAGTAGGAAATACGCCTACTGAAAAACTAATTACCTTTGCCGAAAGCGTTCAAGCAGAACATGATTTGGATTTATTTGCTTTTGAATCAGCGTATAATTCTGCTATGAAAATTATGGAATAAGAATAGTTTCAAAATTTTGTTAAATAAAAAAAGGTTGATGAAAAGTAAGATTATTTTAATCTTGGGTTTTGTGATTGCTCTATCAAGTTGTAAAGAAAAATTAGGAGCATCTAAGCAGAAAGCAGAAGATGAACGTATAATCGTTCAGTATGGGGAACATTTTTTGACCGATAAGGATATTCAATTAATCTTACCCCAAGACGCTACAAGAGAAGATAGCACTAAGTTAGTCAAAACATATATTGAAGAATGGGTAAAGAAAAAAGCAATTGTAGATAAGGCAGAAGAAAATATTGATGAATTGACTTTAAAGGAAATTGACAATAAAATGGTAGAGTACCGCCAAGACTTACTCATCAATGCGTACAATAATTTTTTGATAGAAAAAAATGTAAAAGATGTTGTATCAGATAGCGAAATTCAACAATATTTTGATGAACATAAAGAAAGTTTTCCACTGAGTAAAGATGTGATTCGTTACCGTTCCGTTACTGTAAATAAAAATGATGAACAAAAAGCCGAACGACTATTTAATACAGGTAGAGATGAAGATTTTGATGAACTAATGAAAATAGTTCTAACCTCAGAAACTCCGTATCATGATAAAGATAGCACATGGTACTCGGTAGATATATTGCCGGCTCAATTCCCTCAGTTAAATGAGTTTGATTATTTGGGGCAACTTTTAAACAAAAGAAGAATTAAAATTCAGAATGACTCAATGGTGACGCTTATCCGAATTCTTAATGTAAAGCCAAAAGGAGGAGATGCTCCCTATGAATTTGTTAAACCTACCATAAAAAACCTATTACTAAACAAAAGAAAGTTAAATTTGCTGAGTGATTTGCAAAATCAACTTTATAAAGAAGCAATCAATAATAATGAAATCAAAATCAATGAAAATTAAATTATACTTTTTAGTATTACTGTTCAGTGTTATATCAGCTCATGGATTTGCCCAACCCAAACAAAGCAATTCAAATGAACAATTTAAATTAGATGGAGTAGCCGCTGTAGTAGGAGATGAGATCATTTTAGATTCGGATATAGAAAGAGATTACGTTCAGTCTAAAATGCAAGGAGCAAACATAGAAAATGAATGTGAGTTTTTAGAAAGTATACTTGTAGATAAATTATTGGTAGCTAAGGCAAAGGAAGATACTCTGATTGTAGTCACTAATGACCAAGTGGATAGTCAGGTAGAAGAGAGAATACAGCAATTTCTGACACAAGGAAGTGAAAAAGAAATTCTAGAGTATTTTGGAGCAAACTCTATGGCTGAATTTAGGCAAGATTTACGAGGTATCATGAGAGACAACACTTATGCGTATAAAAAACAAGACTTAATTACAAGAGAAATAGATGCAACCCCAGAAGAAGTTCGTAATTTTTATGAGGAATATAAAAGTGAGTTACCTGATATTCCGGAAGAAGTTAGTTTAGACCATATTGTTATATATCCGGAAATTTCTCCTGAAAATGAACAGAAAGTAATAGATGAGTTGGCTAAATATAAAAAAGAAATAGAAGAAGGAGCTAGCTTTTCAACTAAAGCAATCTTGTATTCTAATGATCCGGGTTCATCGTCTAATGGAGGGCTGATTCAAAATGTAAAGCGGGGACAAATGGTGCCAGAGTTTGATGCGGTTGTATTCAACCTAGGAGAAGGAGAAATATCAGATCCTTTCAAAACAGATTTTGGTTATCATATTGCTATGTTAGAAAAAAGAAGAGGACAAGAATTGGATATTCGTCACATTCTGATTCAATTAAAACCAACACAAGAAGAAATTATAAAAACCCAACAGAAATTGGATTCAATTGTCCTACAAATAGATAAAGGAGAATTGACATTTAAAGAAGCAGCATTGAAGTATTCAGTAGATAAATACACGAAGTACAATGGAGGGAGGTTGTCAAATGTAGCAGGAGAAGATCGCATGGATAAAACTAAACTAGAACCTAAAGTGTTGTCAGCTATTACTTCTCTAAAAGATGGAGAAACTTCAGAATCATTTGAAGATGAGTTTAATCGATTACCGGTCATTAGAGTGGTGAAGTTACAAGAGACAATTCCAGCACATAAAATAAATTATGAAACAGACTATGCACGACTAAAAAATATGACAATTCGTACTAAAAAACAAGATACAATTTTGAATTGGGCAAAAGATCAAATATCAGACACATTTATTAATATTGATAATGAATATGATAACTGTACATTTCGGATGAATTGGAGAAAAACAGAATAGATTTTCTGAGAGATATAAATCAACAAAAAAGCACTCTAAATTTAGAGTGCTTTTTTATATACTATAGTTTATTTTTTTACAGATTAATAGATTTGATTCAAAATAGGGGATTTTTCCTGATTTTTTTTTTAGGATATATACTCTTGTCTAGTGTATAGCAATGTATATATATTTGCCTTAATAAGTTATAAAGTAAAACTCAATTTAGTACCAGCCACCCTAACTATACATACCTATTACAATCTCCGGCTACCTCTATCCAGAGATTTTTTTATCCAAAAAAACTATCAACAAATTCAAATTTGTTAAAAGGCTGTAAATCATTTATACCCTCCCCAACGCCAATGTATTTCACTGGAATTTGAAATTGATCTGAAATGCCGATTA
>JBKEAG010000158.1:0-23177 GCA_047972025.1 Moheibacter sp. | reverse complement strand
TCCCAATTATTTATTTCTTCTGTAGCATGAATCCTCTCCAAGCAAACCAGTCTGCCTTGTCCATATATTTTTAGACTATAATCTTCTAAAGGCATTGTTTTACCTTTTCTTTCTCTTATTGTTGTATTTGACTCATCTTCAAATTCTTTTCGTTTATCTAGGGGCGTATAATTGAATACATACGTTTCCCAAGTTCTATTCTTATCCAATTCGTTAAACGCATCTGCATCCCCCTCATTGAGAATGTTGTGTAGTTTTTCGTATTCGGCAACTACTTTTGCTTTCAGCCATAGGCTGTCTTCGGGAGCAAATACCCTGCTGTTGCTCCAACCTTCTAGTTCATAGGGCAAGTCCACAGTAAAGTTACCCGTAATCTCTACATAGGGAACAGGCTTGTCTATTTTGGGTATAGGGTATTCTTCTAATACTTCGTAAGAGTCCTTTTTAATTCTTGGTACTGAACCCATATCATTTTTTATTGCTGTGGTAAACCGTACACTTATACCCTCTGCAGTCTTAGGTTGTACTCCACCTTTCTCCAACTCACTGGGCATAGGAAATACTTTTAACCGAAAGCTGTATGTACCGCTCTTTAGTACATAGGGGTTAATATCTACACCTGTATTGTGCATACTGGGACGGTAATTGAAAGAGGCTTTTATATCGTTTATATACAACTCGTAGGGACCGGGAATGTTTAATCCGATTCCATATAATCGTTTTTCATTGTTTAAATATTTATACATTTTTACTTCTTTTTTTTGGGGTTCTATGGTTTCTTTTTTTTGTGCGCATGAAACAATGGTTTGCAGTATAGCACATGCGATGATTAATTTTTTCATTTTTATATTTATTTTGTTATTGGCTGCTAAAGCTAAACAGAGGTAACTGTAGGCTAAAGCCATCCAGTATCTGTACGGGTTTTGGGGGCTCTTCTTGTTCGGGTTTTACCCCTTCATTGTTCCCCTTTCCCTCCATGCTAAACTTGGCATAAATAAGGGCTTCTATTCCCTCAAAGGTAAAGGTGGCAAAATCTTTGTCTTCGGCAACCCAACTGAGTTCAAATTTGGCGGAAGTCTCGGCATGTATAAGGGCTTCGGCTTTCAGTTCAAATAATTCAATCTCTATTATCCCTCCAGCCTCTAAACTTACTTCCAAAGGAGTTATCACTTCGGGGTTTCCTTTTGTAAGTCCGTCTAGGGTATGGTAGGTAGCGCCTTTGGTAATGTCTATCTCAAGTGCGGCACTGCAAACCAAGTCCAGGTAATAGTCTGCCTCCATATCACCCACACCAAACAACTTCAGGGCATCTCCGGCTTTGGTAATGCCTTCCAGTACTTTGTCTATGGCTTTTACCGCCTGTCCCACAACGGGTATAAACTGTGCGGCAAACAGCAAGTCCAGTCGTCCTTCTACTTTTAGCAAAGGCAAAGCACCAAATACAAACTGGTAGTTTGTGCCTATGCGCGTGGGGTACTTTTCGCTTTGTGTAAGGCTCCATGTAACGCCTCCTGTAAACTGTGGGGGGTCTATGGTAAACCGCAGGGGGAGGTCTTCTATAAAGTCGCCCACAGTATCGCCCAATATACTAGCATCAAGGGTTTCTTTTTTGAACCGTTTGTCCAGTTCTTTCTGTTCCTTTTTCAGTTGTTTTTTCAACTGTTTTTTTCCTTTTTTCTTTCTACCTTTCCGTTTTTTCTGATCTTTTTCGTATTTCTTTTTGTTGTTTTTCTTGGTGGTTTCGTCGGATTCTATAACATCGCCGTTCTTGGTTATGGTATAGCCCTCTTCGGCAGCTTTCATGGTGCTTCCAAAGAGGTAGGAATCTATGAGTCCGTACACATAGAGTATGCTGTTGGCAATGTCCAAAAACTTTTGGGCACTGCCCAGTTCTATTTCTACGGGTTCGCCACCGCTAAAGCGGTACTCCATGCCAAAATTGATTTGGTATTTTTGCATGAAGTTGCTTCCGGTAACTTTGTCGTCCACCTCGCCCAGATAGCTTTCTTTTCTACGTTTGTTGTAGGCTTTTTTTGCAACCTTGGCATCCGTTTTCTTTTTGGCTTTGTAGTCTCTTTTGTGGTATTTTTTTGTTTGCTTCACGTAGAGGTAGCTGTCTTCTTCTACCTCCAAGTGAGCGTTGAAGGTATATTCCAACTCGGGGAACACCTGTATGTCTGCAGTCCGTTTGTTTCTGCAAGAGTCAAAGTTGATTTGGTGGTGCATTGGAATGAGCTTGGACAGGGAGAAGTGGCGTAGGATTTCAACCGAAAAGGGGTAGGTTTGGTCCCAACTGACAGAAGAGTCGGTTTCTATTTTGAAATTGTCCATACCCCATCCTTTTTTAGCCAGATGGATTACCTTTTCTTGGTGGTCTTGGGGTTTGTCTTCAAACGAGCAATCATCTGTTTGTATGTCGGGCAAACTAAATTCTATGCGTTTGGGTTTGTTTCCTGCAGTGATTTGTATGGGTTTTACGGTATGGTCTATGGCTTTGTACTGGTCAAAACAGGGGTTGGTGCTGTCTCCGTTGGTGAAGTTTATGATGCTGTACCTGCAAGGGTGGAGTTCCATAAAGGTAGTGGGGTACTCGCCAATGATTATGGGGCTGATGCCGTTTTCGGGTTTACCGTAAAGCTCTTTACCATTGTGCAGGTTTACGTTTAACTGTGGAGCGTCGTGTTCTATTTCCAGAAAGTCACCGGAGAGCTCGTCAAAACAAAGTATTTCGGGAGTGAGGTTGATGTCGTCTGCTTTGAAAAAGTTTTCCCAACCGGGAGGAATAAATACGTCTAGAATTGCTTTTTGTACAATCATGTACTGTACTTTTTCGTTCCTACTGTTTTCGTCAATACATATTTTTAGTGCAAGTTTGGATTCTTCTACTTTTTTATCCTCGTCTTTGTAGGGACTGTTCCAAGAAGTGATGTTGGGTTCCAGAGGGGTGTTGGCATCAAACAGATAGGTTTTGACTTCTGTGAGTAGGTGGGTATAGTTTCGAGCAGGTATTCTGTAGAGTTCATCATTGACTTCCAATGACTCTCCGCTGAACCACCAAAAATTTTTATCGTATAGATTTATGGCGAGTTCTTTTCCCATCATGTCCTGCGTGTATATATGAAGCTGTACCCAAGAGCCTGGAGCTATGGTTTTGTCGTTGATGTGTTGGGCGTTAAACCCGTAGGTATCTCCCTTGTAGTTGATTTCGTCTCCGGGAGACTTACCTGCATAGGCTCTCCACTCTAGCCCTACAATTTTGGGATTGGGTACTTTGCGTACCAACCATCCCTGTGGTGGTTTGTTGGCGGGGTGGTCTCCCTCTTTATAGACTTCTAGATAGTCAATGGTACCTCTGTAAACTCCGGAAAAAGAAAGCCGGTTCCTTTTTTGGGTAGTGGTGTGGCTGTAGCTGTCTTTTGTCATATTGGCACCTTCACTACCCAAAATCCTCCAAATGATGTGGTAGGTAGTGTCTTGCTCGAAGTCGTCTATGTCAAAATAAAAATAGTTTGTGTCACTATCTAGGGTCAGGTAGTGGTTTTCCGTGTCTATGGTAACGCCTTTTCCGGACTGGAGTGTTATGGTAACGTTATTTTCAGCCATGGTTAGTGTGTTTTTGGGTTTTTGGGGATGTGTGCTTCCCGTTTGTATCTACCTTTTCCTTTCATAAAACTACAGATAGATGCCAGAGCATCCGGGTCTGCATTGTCTGCATTTTGTTTGGTGAGTTCAGACACTTGCCCATGGTCTGTAATTTGGATACAGGCAGTACCGGCAACGGCACAAGTTGCCTTGCTGTCTTCTAGTAGTGCTTTGCCACCGTTTTCCTGTATAGTGATTTTTTGATAGTACCCTTCCCACTTGGTAATAGCAGGTACACAGGGGTTGTTGTTCATTTTGGCGCAAGACCCGAACGTGTTTTTTTCTAGAGTGGTGCCTATGTCTGCATGGGTTGCCATGAGCTTGTCTTTGCCTTCTTTGTCGTTGATGAACTGCCGTGTCTGGGTAAGTACTTTTAATTTGTCGGGTGCTGTACCGAATTGGCACTGAAGCGTAGCTCCCTGACATACGAGGTGTTTTTCGGACATAATGAAACGATTTAAGTCTTTAGTGTCGTAAATATATTGTTTTTTTTGCATATTCATTTAGCTTTATAAAATTGTTTTTAGGACAAGACACCTCATGGGTTTCTAAAATCTATGAGATCTTATAAGTCTATATAAAAGCTAATTTTTTGTACGAATAATCTAAGTATAAAGTTGTTTCTTTTGTGGTTTATGAAACAGAGGGTTTATTCTGCTAAAAAGCTGAATTTATGAGAAGGAGGGTTTTCTTTTGTTTGGGTTTTGCCTTTTTCTTGGGTTTCGTATATGTTGATGTTTACGGTATGTTGTGTTCCATTTTTTTTGGTAATGGAGATGGTTCCTTCTATGGAAAAAATTTGATGGGTGCGCTTGTGAAGTTTGTAGGTGAGTTGTAGATCAGATTTTGTGGTTGTGATGCCTTCTTGTATGTTGTTTAGGCTTCCGGTCATGGTTACGGTTACTTTTCCGCTTCTGGTTTCAAGTTGACTTACTTCTTGTTGTATGGAAAAAGAGAAAGGTGGTTCTGAGGGTAAAACGCTCAGAGGTCTTACTTTGTCTTGTTTTAACTTGGCTGTGTAAACAAGGTACAGTGGAGAGAAAAAGAGTTGAAAAAAGAGGTCTTGCGAAATGTAGTGTTCCAACTGTTTTTTATTGGCAATGACTTTTTCTGCATCGACTAATGTGCTTTCGGTTTCTACTCCTCTGTAATAGTTTTGTATATCTTTTTTTAGGGTTTTCCACTTTTCTTTGATTTGATTTTGATTCTGTAAGGAGCCAAGTGTACCTTCTTTATTGTATAGGAAAGTAGAGGGGTTGAGTACCCGGGTTATTCTCTGAGCCAGTCGCTCTATCATGAGTTCCGGAGGCTTGTTGTTTATGTATATATCGTGTTTACTAACTGTTACGCATTTGTTTTCCAGAAAACATACATCAGCACGGTAATGAACTGCTAACTGCTCTTTTCCGTTTTTTTCGTACCGGAATTTGATACCGTAGTTTTTTGGTGTTTTGTCAGGATAAAAACCGAGCCAAAAATTATAATCAAAATTAACTTTGAGTTGCTGGTTTTGTTCAAGCATAATGGAGTGGTTTAATTCTTTGGTGTTGTAAATATATTGTTTTATTCAAGACCTCACAGGTTTTAGAAATTTGTGAGGTCTTGTTTCAAAACTAATATTCATGGGTTAAACGGATATTCATAAAAATAATGTCTATAACATTTTTATTGTATTTGTTTAACGATTTTTTAGAACAGTCATGCTTAGAGAATTGCCTATATTTACCCTTTTTTGAGTATGAAACGATTGATAGTATTAATAATCATAGGATTAATAGCCGAATGGTATTCCTTTCAAGCTGTTAAAACATCATTTGAAAACAAATGGATACAACGCATATATTTAGCATTAAGTGTATTGGCTATTTTGCTTTTGGTGTATTCCTTTTTACAGTTTGACCTTCGACATGGACAGACAAAACAAACCCTCTATACATTGGGGTTGTTTTTATTGATTTATATTCCCAAATTCTTGATTGCTTTTTTTCTATTTGGTGAAGACATTTTTAGGCTAATTATCGGCACATATCAAAATTTCACACACTCTGAGAGTTATACCAAATTTTTACCGGAAAGACGAAAGTTCATTAGTCAAGTGGCTTTAGCAGTAGCAGCAATTCCTTTTACATCTATCATATATGGGATTTTTCAAGGTAGATATAATTTTCGAGTCATTAAACAATCCATTTATTTCAAAGATTTACCGGATGAATTTGACGGTTTTACCATTATGCAATTATCAGATATACATAGTGGTAGTTTCGATAATCCTGAAAAAATTCAATATGGAATTGACTTGATAAATGAACAGCAGTTTGATTTATTTGTATTTACCGGAGACATAGTCAATACATTTTCTAATGAAATGAACGATTGGGTAGGGCCATTTTCCCAAATCAAAACACCTGAATTTGGAAAGTATTCCATTTTGGGAAACCATGACTATGGAGAATACGTAGATTGGACTTCTGAAGAAGAAAAAGAAAAAAACTTTGAAGAAATAAAAGCCATTCATCCAAAAATTGGGTGGAATTTAATGCTCAATGAAAATGTTACACTCAAAAAAGGAAACGCTATACTAAAATTAATTGGTGTAGAAAATTGGGGACAAAACTTTAAACAAGCAGGTGATTTAAAGTCAGCATCAGAAGGTATAAAAAAAGAAGATTTTAAAATTCTTTTGTCACATGATCCATCACATTGGGATTTACAAGTGAGAGAACATCCACTGAATTATCAACTAACACTAAGCGGGCACACACATGGAATGCAGTTTGGGATTGAAATACCCGGTTTTGTGAAGTGGAGCCCGGTTCAGTATGTTTACAAACATTGGGCAGGTCTTTACAAAGAGTTAAACCACTATATTTATGTAAACCGAGGATTTGGCTACCATGGCTATCCCGGTAGAGTAGGAATTTGGCCGGAAATTACACTTTTAGAATTAAAAAAAGATACAAATACGTAGCTTTGCAGTATATGAACTCATTGACCGAAGAAAATTATTTAAAAGCACTTTATACACTTTCATTTGAATCAGGAGAAACCACAGTAAATGACCTGAGTAAAGCACTTGGAATAAAAATGCCTACGGCCAATAATATGGTGAAAAAATTAGCAACAAAAGGCTATGTAAGTTATCAATCCTACAAACCACTTATTTTAACAGAAGAAGGAAAAAAAGTAGCATTACTGATTATTCGGAAACACCGACTGACAGAAATGTTTTTAGTAGAAAAAATGGGATTTGGCTGGGAAGAAGTTCATGAAATAGCAGAACAGGTAGAGCATATTCATTCACCTAAATTTTTTGCCAAAATGGATGAAATGTTAAACTACCCAAGAGTTGACCCTCACGGCTCTCCAATTCCTGATGCAACAGGAGAAATTCAATTTAAAAACTATGAACCACTTAGTGAATGTGAAATTGGAGCCAAAGTACGTTTGATAGCCGTAACCCGTTCTAATGATGAATTTCTAAAATATTTAAACTCAAAAAGCATTCAACTCGAAACCGATTTAGAAATAATAGACAAAGAAGAATTTGCCCAAAGCATGACAGTGAAATTAAACAATAGAAAATTAATGCTAAGTGCCATGGTTACAGAAAAACTTTTGGTTGATAAAATAATTTGAGTATATCATAAAAAGTCTGATTAGGTTTCATGACTTAGTACCTTCGTAACTTTCTAAAGTTGTATTTAAATCCTAAACTATTGTGTAATTTTGCTATATGAATCAAGATACAATCTGTGCATTAGCAACAGCAAACGGAATGGGAGCGATAGGGATTATTAGAATTTCCGGTAAAGATGCTTTCAACATTACGAATCGGATTTTTAAAGGAAATAACCTTGAGAATACGGATTCGCATACCGTTCATTATGGTTTTGTCAAAGATGATAAAGAAACGATAGACGAAGTCATGGTTTCCGTTTTTCACGCACCCAAAACCTTTACCACCGAAAATTCCGTAGAAATTTCCTTTCACGGTTCGCCGCATATTGCCAAAAAAATCTTGGAAGTATTGATTAAAAACGGAGCGAGAATGGCGAAAGCGGGGGAGTTCACGCAACGTGCATTTTTGAATGGTAGAATCGATCTTAGCCAAGCCGAATCCATCGCCGACCTTATTGCATCGGAAAATGAAGCAGCGAGAAAAGTAGCACTCAACCAATTGAAAGGCGGGATTTCTCAAGAGATTTCCATTCTGCGGACGGAATTGCTGAACTTTACTTCGCTCATCGAATTAGAACTCGACTTTGCGGAAGAAGATGTGGAATTTGCCGATAGAACGGCACTCAAAAATTTAATTCAAAATTTAAAATCCAAAATTCAAAGTTTATTGGATAGCTTCCAGTACGGAAACGCCATCAAAAACGGAGTGGATGTCGCCATCATCGGGAAGCCGAATGCCGGAAAGTCCACGCTGCTCAATGCTTTGCTCAAAGAAGAACGTGCCATCGTTTCCGAAATTGCCGGAACGACACGCGATACCATCGAAGAAATTTTGCATATCAAAGGAACGGCTTTCCGTTTCATCGATACTGCGGGGATTCGTGAAACGACTGATGCTATTGAAGAAATTGGGGTGAAAAGAGCGAAAGAAAAAATTGCTTCTGCAAAAATCCTTCTGTATTTATACGATGAATTCGATTCTACGGCAGAAGAAGTTATCCGTTTCGTAAAAGAATTTTGGCGGGAAGATTTAGAAGTGATTTTAGTACACAATAAAATTGATTTGAACGATGGATATTTTGAAAATGAATTGGACAAGAAATTAGAAGTAGAATTATTTCCTGATTTCACTACTCAAATTATCGGTATTTCTGCAAAAGACCAAACCGGAATTGATGCTATAAAACAGATTCTTATCGAATATATAGAAAGTCTAAAATCCGAAGAAAATAATGTGGTCATTACGAACCAACGTCATTTTGAGGCCCTACAAAAATCTTTGGATGCTGTCAATCGGGTAGAAGAAGCGGTTTCTCAAAATATTTACACCGAATTATTGGCTTTTGAACTTCGATCTGCATTGGATCATCTTGGTGAAATTTCCGGTGAGTTTACCAATGATGAGGTTTTAGGAAATATTTTCTCGAAGTTCTGTATTGGAAAATGACTATCGAAAACATCTGCAAACAAAAGAAAGAAAACACACTGTATATCAGTTAGTTAAAAACAATTATTTTTCTGAATTTTTCACATTTATAGTTGTTGTGTCAAAATTATTGTTTAATTTTGGACACAAATTCAATGGTGTGACAAATCGTGTGTCAAGATTGGTGTTATAAAAACGAGCTTGTCCTCGAATGTCCACCTAAATCGTATCTATGTCCAAATACTATGCTTTTAACTGGCAAAACGTACAGTAAGATATGCCTATTCTGTAGGAATGAATTTGAAGCTCAAAAGAGAACAACAAAATATTGTAGTCATCAATGTGCTTCAAGGGCTTACAAAGTGCGGAAGCGTAATGAAAAGGATGTTGAGGTCAATTTTGAAGAGTTTGTAAAAAGAGAACTTCAACTACACCGTGAATTAATGAGTCAAATTCAGGTAACGTTAAGCGAACTAATTGCTACTCAAAGAATAGCTTCACGAGATTTTATTACACCTGACGAATACTGTCAGTTAAATGGTATTAGTAGAAAGACTTTAAGCCGTTATATCAAAGATAAACGGGTAATCGTAAAAAAGGTAAGCAATCGGAAATTATTAATTAAAAAAGATTTCTTTTATGAAAGTAAAAACGTATTACCGTGAAACGAAGGACGGTAGAAAAGTAATTTATGTGGATTATTCCATAGATGGCAAACGCAAAAGGGAAAAAACAGTGATGTTTCTTTATGCTAACCCTAAAAGTAGTTTGGAACGGGAACACAACAAGCAAACCCAAAATTTTAAGGAACATTATATTTCTCAACTAACTTTGAAGCTTCAAAGCGGTGAATTGGGTATTCAAGTTTCCAAACACAAGAACAAAAATTTTATCGAATTTTTCAGCTACCTGACTCAAAAGCGTGAAAGCACCGATAAAAACTACAGCACTTGGCGTTCCGCATTGAAACATTTGAGAGAATTTTGTCCAAACGGATTAAGTTACAAAGAATTGGATAAACATTGGTTGGAAGATTTTAAATATTTTTTGAGTGAAACACAAGGGTTAAAAAGTTCATCAGCAAATAATTACTTTAATGTAGTCAAGCATGGCATTCATGATGCTTTTAGAGAACGTTTGATTCCTATAGATTTTGCACATTTAGTTCCAGCACCAACTGTTGAACGAGCAAATAGGGTATTTCTAACTTACGATGAAATCCAAAAACTAAAAGCGACCGAATGCAAAAATCCAATTTTGAAAAAAGCATTTCTTTTTTCTTGTATGACAGGAATGGCTTATGCCGACATCAAAAAATTAGAATGGAAAGATTTTAGGACTGACGATGAGGGTAACTACTTTGTTGATTTTCATCGTAAAAAAACAAAAAGTTTACAAAATCATCCAATTTCACAAGAAGCAAGAAGATTTTTAGGAGCAGGAGGTAAACTACACAACGAAAGAGTTTTTAAAAACTTACACTATAATAGTTGGATGAATATGCAATTGCGAGAATGGGTTTATAGTGCAGAAATTATGAAACCTATCACGTTCCATTGTGCGAGACATAGTTATGCAACATTACTTTTACATAAAGGGGCGGATATAACAGTTGTAAAAGAGCTTTTAGGTCATAAAGATTTGAAAACAACAATGGTTTATGCTCATATTATGGATATTGACAAGAGAAATGCAGCCGACTTAATTCATTTAGGTAGTTAATTTTGGGCTTTTTTTACCTATAGTTAAATGGATAAAATGGACAAAATGGGCAAAAGGTCGAAAATAGAGACTATTATTTATAGATTTTTCAATAGTAATTATAGTGCTGATGAATATATCTGTGAATTGTACTCGAATAAACCAAAAAATCAAGTTACTATTTTGTCGAGGTCGATATTGAAGTTTTTAAATGAAAACAAGCAGGAGAAAGTTTTGAAAGATATTTTATCAGAGAGGATTTTACTTGATGAGTCTGTAAAGTTAAGTTCAAAGATTAATGTATCAAACGAATTTTTTAATACTCGTTTTGCTGAAAGAATCAAAGAATTAAGGGTTTTACAGACAGAGATTTTGCCAATTTATTTAGGAAATAAAACTAAATTGGAAGATAGTAAACATCTTGTAGGATTCAAGGTAATTGGTAATCAAGATATATTCCTTGAGGATTTACGTTCACATTTGATAAAACATAAATTCATAGCGGAAATTCCAAATTCCAAGTTCCTAAAATGCTTCAAAAATAATCTTCCTGAAAATTACACCAAAATAACTTGGTTATCAGATGCAAATGTTCTTTATCGATTAGTAAAAACTATTAGTAATAAAAAAAATAATAAGATTGAAAGCTATAAAATGTGGATTGCATCAAGAAATGTTTTTCAAGATGAATTAGGTAATGTGCTTGATGTAAAAAGTAATAGTACTGTTGAAGAAAGTAATCTCAACTATCAAAATTTAGTCAAAAACATTTTTTATCCTTTAGCATTGAAAAAATAATTTCAAAAGATTTCATAAATGCACATACCTAAGATTTAGCAATTTTCGAGACTTAAGATTTTATCACTATTACATGGCTCTTACATTAAAAAGTAAGAGCCTTTTTTATGGCTTTTCATATATAATTTAGCGCTCAAATAACAAAATAAATATTAAAATATGTTACAAGAAGAATTAAAAAAGGAGTTTGAAATTATTAAGGAAATGTTAGTAGAAATGAACATGCACACAAAAGAGTACCTCAATGTGCAAGAGGCAAGTAAGTTCCTCCATTTATCAGTTTCATCTATTTACAAATTAACCTATGCAGACAAAATTAAGTACAGTAAACCGAATGGGAAGATTATCCTTTTCAGACGTACGGATTTGGTGGAGTTTATCGAAAGTGGATTTTCAACTACTCAAGAGGAGTACTATAGATTGGCTGATGCAATGATTGACAAAACACTCAAAAAACGTAAGTGATATGCTTCGTTAGTTTATTTGCAATTATTAACGACTATAACGAGTATCTAAAAAGTGAAGAAATGAGATTCATTGAGGGAATTGTCCATAAATCGCAAAAACCTATCGAATATTTTTGGTACAACAATCCTAAAACTAATGGAAGAACAAGGGTGGGTTACGCTAACTGGATAAATTATAGAGGTTCATTGGCGAAACATTGGTATCATACCAATGTGTGGGATTTAACCTATAGTGATATGGGAAGTGCGGTCTATGATTTAGGAGATGCCCTTAAAATACACCCAAAGAATCTTACTATAAGAAGCGTAGAAGCTGGGGTTAATATACCATCGATTTTAGATTTTAATGCTTTAAAACTGACAGAAACCGCATTGAATTTCAATAGTAATTTCTTTGAAGACTTGAATAACAAATATTCAGGGACAAAGGTTGGAAAGCAATGTATTTTAAATGAATATAGAATCAAGCTATACAGTAAGACAGAGGAATCACATCTAAAAGAAGAACTCTTAAGATACGAAGTTAAAGTAAAGAAGATGAATTACCTAAAGGCGACGAAGATTCGGAACCTCGAAGATTTGTTGGACAAGAAAAACCTACTTTACTTGAAGAAAATTTTAGTCGATAACCTTGAAAAAATAGTGTTTTTTGATAATTCTGTTCCTATTTCTGAATTGAAACCAAGTGAGCGGGAACTTTATCTGAATTTTCAAAGTGAGTTTTATAGGAAAGACCTTTTTGAAGCTGACGCAAGACACCGAAAATTTAATTACCAAAAGCAAAAGTTTGAGGAAATTATTGAAAAACACGGCAAACACAAAATTAAACCAACACTTATCACGCAAGTTTCAGAAACTTGGGATAACCTGATGGAATCGTAACAATATTTTATAATCGGATTTATAAACCTTATTTTTTTAAAGAAATGAAAAATGCAAAAAAAAGCAGGACAGTTTACTGTAATGTACCAAATGGAATTGACAACAAAGTGTTGTTCAGAAAAATGGAAAACTTGTACTTCGGAACAAAAGAACTCAAGATTAAGGCCTTTAATCTTGATGAATTTTCAGCAAAGCTGAATCTTACAGACGGAACTTTAAAATTGAAAGCAAATACTTTTTATCTGCTTATGGAAGATGAGAATAAAAACGAAATTATGCTGAAAATTGATAGTTATGCACACTTGAATAGGTCAAAACCTTTTGCTAAAAAGGTTAATACACAAGAAATTGAGGATAAACACAGTTTTTACGCAGAAGTAAACAAACCTATAGTAGCAAATTTAGAATTAAACGACAAACAAGGAATTGTTATAGAAACAGAACAAGGAAAGATAACAATCAACTATAGACCGCAATTTTCGGGCGTTGATGCCGTAACTATCGAAATGGATTTCGGGTGTTTCAACTTGGAAAAAATTCTGAAAGCGTTCAAGGGATTTGCGATTTCTGAAATCCAAGCGAAATCCGATTACTGGCAGGCAAAAGCAGATTTTAATTCAGAGCAAATTCAGTTCAAGATTGAGAACGAAAACAAAGTTTATCACACAATTATTCAAAATTTGTACGATTCAGTAGAAATTGAGGTAAGAGAAGATTCCTTTATTGAAGGCGACACCAATTTGTTTTCAATACCAAAATCTAAAATTGAAAAATTGGAACTTGTGGGCGATGAATTTTTTATCACAACCGAACTTTACAATATTCAAATTGCAGGTACCCATTTAGACCCCAATTGGTTCAATGTGAAATTAGCCGTTTAAAATCCAAAACCCTCTACATTACGATAGAGGGTTTGTTTTTTTATCTATGAAGATTCACATTAGTTTTTACTAAAAAGCGGTCTATTGAAAAGAGAAACGTGAAAAATCGGGTTTTAAGAATCTAATTCATTTTCAAACTCAAAAAGTACAGCGGTTTTTACGCCAAGACCTTTGGCAAGTGCTTTTATTGTACAGAGTGTTGGGTTAATAGTTGCATTTTCTATCCTTGTAATTTGAGAAATAGAAACACCTGCATTATTGGCTAATTTTTCTTGGGACATACCTCGTTCATTCCTTAGTTTTCTAAGGAATTCTCCAAAAATTTTAAGATATTTTTCGTCCTTTACTTCAATCAAAATGCAGTAGTATAGCGGATTACAAAGGTCATCTAATCATAGATGATTAATCTAAGCATGTATGCTTAAATTGAAGTATATTGAATATATTTGCTCACAAATCCTTATACTTATGAAACACATACTACTATTGACTTTCACATTTTTACTGCTTTCGTGTAACCAAGAAAAAAAGAATCAAGAGAACATTATCGGGAAATGGCAAACAGATTCAATCAACTTCAATGGAATTACCATTAAAGGCGATTTACTTAAAAATGATATGCTTTGGAAAATGGAATTTAAAACTGATAGCACTTACCAAATTTATCATGGAAATGATTCTGAAAAATATAGCGAGGGAAATTGGAGTTTTGAAAATGATAAGATTGAAGCAATTGACCAAGTAAATACAAAAATGCAATGTGAATTCCTTTCTGAAAATGCTATAAAACTAACATATCAAAAGAATGACGATATAGGTATAATGTATATGAGTCGGAAAGATTTTGTTACCGATAATAAAGAAACTTCAAAAACGGAATCCAAAATTGAAGATGCTAAAATATCGGGAAATGCAACCTATGCAAGTGATGGAATACCTGACTTCATTAATGTTTATGCACAAGAAATAAATTCCAAAAAAATATACGAGCATAAAATTTTTGACCGAAAGCAAGGATATTTTGAAATGTATTTGCCCGATGGCGATTATATCATTTTTTCAACTGATGATGCTTCAAACATTGAACCTAATTTATCGCAAGTGGTAAAAGTCAGAAATGGAAATGAAATCAAAAATATCAATGCCCAAGATTTATCTATTAGCAATTTCGTTCCAGTCCGTAATGAAAGTTCTGAAAGAAATCATCAAGAACGTAAACTTCTTTTTTTGAATTATTTAAAAAGCGTGGCAACCATTGACGATATAGATACTGAACAACTTTTAAAAAGTTTGACATCTATTGATGGAAATTGGGAATTTACAGGGATAAATTCTGTAAATGGAGAAGTTATGTATATGAATCAGATTACAAAAGAGGTGTTAGCCATCAATTTTAAAGGTCAGAATGGTCTTTTAAAATATTCACTTATTAAAAGGGACAACAATTTCCAAAATAATGTCTTGGAATTAGACAGACAACTGAAAAGCAATAAAATTAAGTATATCAGAACCATCAAAGAGGGAAATGAAGAATTAAAAGATTACGAAGATTCCGATTATTACTACACTACCAAAAAGTTGATTGAAAACAATCAACCAAGTGTATTTATTTTGGATATAGAAAGGAAATAGTTATGAAATATAAAATAAAAATTTTAGCAAACTCAATGTATATGAAACACTTAAAACAATTTACACTCGTACTAATTTTATTAACTGCTTTTGGTTGTAGTTCGTCAGATGATGATAACAATACTGAAAATCCTAATCAGACTTGTACAATCTCAAAAATAACTTACGGATTTGGTTCAGGAAATGAAATCTTTGATGTGAGTTACAACAATGGAAATATTTCTCAATTTTTATCAGGTTCAACCAAAGTGATTTTTTCCTACAATTCTAATCAATTAACTACAAGGGAAACCATCAATTTATCCAATAACCAAACAGAATTTAAAAGTGAATTTGAAAGTAATAACGGAAAAATAATAGAAGAAAGAACTTATGAATATTATAGCGGTGCGTTGAATTACACAGGAAAAGATACTTTTGAATATTCGGGAAATAATTTGACTTTGATACAGCATTATGACAATAATAATGCGTATTCGGGTAAAACTATAATCAATTGGACGAACAACAACCCAACTTCCACTTCATTCTACGACGAAAACAACATATTAGAATGCACGATTACACTAAACCATGATAACACCCAAGTCAATAAATTTAACGCTGAATTTACGCTGTTTCTGTTTCAAGATATTTTTGATGAAGATTTTTCAAAACATTTATTTTTAGGAAATAACAATCTGACAAGCACAACCAATTCTTGTTCAGGAAATACAACCAACTACACCATAACCAATAATTCTAATGGTTATACAAGCGAAATAAAACAAGCAACAAATTCACTTTACAAATTCGAGTACACTTGCCAATAAGGTTATTTCGTGTAGATGAAAAACAAGAGGTATAGAAGAAATTCTGTACCTTTTTTTTGTTCAAAAATCAATTTTTGAACCTTGATTTTTTGAAATAAAAACGCTAATTTGCACGGTTTTACAAACATCAAACCTAATTAGGTAAAAATTCAAGTGGTTAATAAGCAAAAAGACATTCCAAAACATTGGAAATGGGTTACTTTAGATGAAGTATCTGTTACAAGTAGTGGAGGAACTCCTGATAGAAAGAACTCTAATTATTTCAGAGGGGATATTCCATGGGTAAAATCGGGGGAACTTAATTATAATGTTATTACACAAACTGAAGAGTATATAACACAAGAAGCGGTAGATTATTCAAGTGCAAAAGTTTTTCCAAAAGGTTCATTGTTGATTGCTTTATACGGTAATACAGTTGGTAGAATGGCTTTCTTAGGTATTGATGCAACCACAAATCAAGCAGTAGCTTCTATAAAATCGTTTTGCATAAATCCTAAATATTTATATTATTTTCTGATCAGTTCTAAAGATGAACTATTAAACAAAAGAGAAGGAAGTGCTCAACCTAATATTAGTCAAAAAGTGTTAAATAGTTTTCCTTTCCCTTTAGCTCCAATTGACGAACAGAATAGAATTGTTGAAAAAATTGAGGAATTATTTAGTGAGCTAGAATATGCAAAAAAACATCTAAATAACTCACTAATTAAATTAGAATATAAACTTCAAAAAACTTTAAGACAATGCTTTTTAAATGTAAAAGGTAAGGATTATAAGTTATCAGAAATAGCCGAATGGGGAACTGGAGGTACACCTTCTAGAAAAATTAATTCATATTTTAATGGAACAATTCCATGGGTTAAAACACAAGAGCTTAAAAATAAATACATTACAAAAACTGAAGAATATCTAACCGTCGAAGGATTAGAAAACTCTAATGCAAAAATATATCCTAAAGGTTCAATTGTTGTTGCTATGTACGGAGCAACGGTTGGAAAATTGTCTATATTAAATATAGATGCGTGTACTAATCAAGCTTGTGCTGTTGGGGTAATTAATGATTTAGAATACTTAAACATTGAATTCTTGTATTATTATCTGTTAACACATAAGGAAAATTTAATATCACAAGCAAAAGGTGGAGCCCAACAAAATATTTCATTATCTATTATTAAAAATATGATAATAACAGTCCCTGACATTAAAGAGCAAAATAAAACTGTTGAATCAATTGGACTTTTAAATATGGAAATTGAAAGTCAGAAAAAGAATATAAAGGAAGAGTTAAAAAGAACTGAAACATTGTATCAAAAAATTCTTCAAGAAGCATTTCAAGGGAAATTAGTAAATCAGCTAAATACAGACACTTCCACAGATATTTTGCTAAAGAACATCCAAAAAGAGAAAGAAGAGTATTCATTAAATCAGCAAGAGATAATTAAAAATCGTCCTAAAATTAGAAGAATGAAAAAAGAAAAATTATCTATCATTCAGGTCTTAGAAAAAAATAAAAACCCAATTTCTGCAAAACAATTGTGGGAAGATTCGATGTATAGTGATAGCATTGAAAAATTTTATTCAGAACTAAAGAAGGTTCAGGATAGAATTATTGAAGAAAAAACAGAAAAAGGTAGTTTAATTTCACTAAAATGAGAATTGATAGTTTATACATAGAAGACTTTAAAAATCTAAAACAATTTAAAATTGATTTAGATGAGAATGAGCTAAATACTGTTCTTCTTGGTCAAAATGCTACAGGTAAATCTAATTTTATTGAAACTTTAGTTTTGATTTTTAAATATTTAGATTTGAGTAAAGCTGGTTCAACTCCACGATTTCCTGACTTTGAATATGAGATAAAATATAAATGTAGAGAACACAACATAAAAATCACGTGTAAAGAAGATGAGAAAACAAAAAAACCGTCTTATGAAATATATGTTGATGAAAAGAAGCAATCCTATAAATCATTCTTTACAAATAAAGAAATTTACTTACCAAAGTATGTTTTTACCTATTACTCTGGCATTAGCAATAAATTGAAAGACCACTTTGATGAAAATCAAAAAAATTTTTATAACAAAGCAAAAGCAAAAGGTGTAACAAAAGAAGATGTTGAAGATTTTAGAAGAATGTTCTATGTACAATTAGTACATTCTTATTTCGTTTTATTAGCTTTCTATACTTTTGAAGAGGAAAAAACTAAGAGCTTTCTTTCCGAATATTTGAATATTGAAAATTTGGAATCTGTTTTATTTAAGTTTCAAAAACCTGAATGGCAGAAAAATGCGAAATTTCAAGATGAGTTTATGTGGGGAGCAGAAGGATTGGTACGAGAATTTTTAGATAAACTTTGGGAAATTTCCCTTGCTCCTATTGATGTTTTTGAGGAGCATAAAGAAAGTTTTAGAGATTCTTCTAATAAACAAAAAGAATTCTTATATCTATTTGTCCCAACCAAAGAAAAACTCCAAGAATTAAATAAGTTTTATCATACAAATACCGATTTATTTAAAGCATTAGAAAGTACCTATATTTCTGACTTGATTGATGAAGTAAGAGTAAAGGTAAAAAAGACGAATGTTGATAATGAGATTACATTCAAAGAATTAAGCGAGGGTGAACAACAATTATTGACTGTTTTAGGACTTCTTAAATTTACTAAAGATAAAGAAACACTTGTGTTGTTAGACGAACCTGACACACATTTAAACCCTCTATGGAAATGGCATTATCTAGATTTATTGAATGATATTTATAGAAATGATTCTGAAACAGAAAGTTTAGACGAAACTACCCATATCATAATTAACACACACGACCCATTAGTTATTGGTGGGTTAAAAAAAGAACAAATTAGAATTTTTAGAAGAAATCCTGAAAATGGAAATGTAATAGCTGAACCCGCTGAAAAAGACCCCAAAGGAATGGGCGTAGCAGGAATTCTTACAAGTGAATTATTTGGTTTGCCAACTATTTTGGATAAAGAAACTCAATTGCTTTTAAATAGAAAAAGATTTTTGCAAGGTAAGTTAATGAGAAATGATATTACAAATGAAGAATATGAGGAATACAAAATTAAAAAATCACAATTAGAAGAATATGGCTTTTACGAAGAGGTTGAAGATAAATGGTTTCAAATGTATTTAGCGGAAATGTCCAAGCATGAGATAATTCAGCAAATTGAGTTTACAGACGAACAAAAAATAATGCTTGAGGAAGCCAGTAAATTAGCAGTTGAAAAAATTCTTAAAGAAATGAACCAGAGCGATAATGAGGTACATTGATATTTCCGATTTTGAAGTAACTTTCAACAGACTGAATGCTGATACTACATTTAAAGATTGGTTAGATGTGGCAAACCAGCATTTGGAAAACATTAAAACTTTAGACACTAAAGGGCGAAGTGATTATTGGTCAAAAAATAATCATTGGAAAGCATTGTATTCAACACTTTCAGAATTATCAGGTCATAAATGTTGGTATTCGGAATCTCCAGAAAATTCCTCTGAATGGGAAATTGAACATTATAGACCTAAAGCCCAGTCAAAAGATGAAAGTGGAGTTGTTATAAGAGATGATGGATATTGGTGGCTATCATTTCATTGGAAAAATTTCAGATTAGCTGGTAGCTTAGTGAATAAATTAAGAAAAGACCGATTTGAAAATGGAACGGAAGTATATGGTAAAGGAAATTATTTTCCACTAAATCAAGACTCTTTAATAGCACAACCTGATGATTTCATCTGTAATTGTGAGAGTCCATTGTTGATAGACCCCGTAAATCCTAATGATGTTACTTTAATTTCTTTTGATAGTAACGGAGACGTTTATCCAACTTATAGTGCAGAAGAAAATTTGATAAATAATACAAAAGCCATTTTATCAATAAAGTTCTATGGCTTAGACCATACTCCTATTCAAAGAAGTAGAAACAAAATATGGCAAAAATGTGACACGATAATTGAAACAGCTAATAATTATATCAAACATCATAACCCAACTCAATTACAGGTTAATTCAAAAATAAGTGAATGTTATTTTGAGTTAGTGAATTTGACAAAAAAGACCGAACCATACACTATGGTTGTAAAATGTTTTATAAAAGAAAAATCTAAAGATAAGGATAACTATCCTTGGCTTGAAAATATAAATGCTGTATTACAATGACAACAAATAATTTAGTAGCAAAAATATGGTCATTCTGTGATACGTTAAGAGATGACGGAGTTAGTTATGGGGACTATTTAGAACAAATAACATATTTGTTATTTCTAAAAATGGCTGATGAATATTCAAAACCTCCATATAATAGAGATTTCAACATACCTGAAAATTGTAATTGGCAATTTTTTCTAAAGCACCCATTAGAGGGATTGACATTAGACTATATAAACGCTCTGAATATTTTATCTCATTCAGGAAAAATGTTAGGCAATATATTTAATGGTGCTCAAAATAAAATTCATGACCCTTATAAACTAAAAAAGCTTATTGAACTTCTTAATGAAGATGATTGGATTTCTGAATCAGTCGATATTAAAGGAGATATTTACGAAAGTCTATTACAAAAAAGTGCAGAAAGTAGTGGTGCAGGTCAATATTTTACTCCTCGTTCAATTATAAAAACGATTGTAGAGTGCATTGAACCAAAGCCATTAGAAACCATTTCAGACCCAACATGTGGAACTGGTGGTTTTTTTCTTGGTGCTATCGAATTTTTAAATAATAACTATTCTAAACAACTCCAAAAAGAAAACGAAAAAAGATTTTTGCAATTTGATACCTTTCATGGTTGGGATATTGTTCCATCAACTGCAAGACTTTGTTTAATGAATTTATTTTTGCATGGGATTGGGGATATGAAAGAAACACCCGAAATAAAAGTTGAGGATAGTTTACTTGAGCCACCAAATAATAAAGTAAAAATCGTACTGGCAAATCCACCGTTTGGGAAAAGTAGTACCTACACTATAACTAATGATAAAAAATTAGCAAAACAAGAATCATATATATTAAGAAATGATTTTTGGACTACTACGAGTAACAAACAATTATGTTTTGTTCAACATATTATCAGTATGTTGGAAGAAAATGGTAGGACTGCTATCGTACTTCCTGATAACATTCTATTTGAAGGAGGTGCAGGAGAAACTATCAGAAAAAAACTATTAGAAGAAACAGATTTACATACAATTTTAAGACTTCCTACTGGGATTTTTTATGCTAATGGTGTAAAATGTAATGTTTTGTTTTTGGATAAGAAAAAGTCAAAAAAGAAAGAAGTATGGTTCTATGATTATAGAACTAATATTCATCATACACTTAAAAAATTTCCATTGCAATTTGAACATTTAAAATCTTTTGTTGAATGTTATCAAGCAAAAAATAGAGAAAATACAATTGAAACTTGGAATGAACAAAACTTAAATGGTCGATTTAGAAAATATACTTATGATGAACTAATTTCAAGGGATAAGGTAAATTTTGATATTACTTGGTTGAAAGATGATAGTTTTATTGATTTAGATAGTTTACCTGAACCTGAAATTTTAGCACAAGAAATAATTGATAGTTTAGAAAGTGCATTAAATAGTTTCAAAGAAGTTGTTAAAAGTTTATCTAATAAGTATTAAAATTTCATACCTTTGTGATAATATCAAATGATATTATCATAAATGAAACCACCTTATAATATCACAGAAAAAATTGTAGCGTTAGTTGCTTCTATTTCAGAAAAGATAGGAGAAATTAACGCTACTCATTTATATAAACCCGCTACCGAATTACGAAAGAAAAACCGAATTAAAACCATTCAATCTTCTTTAGAAATTGAGGGCAATACATTGACCGAAGAACAAATCACGGCTTTATTAGAAAATAAAAGAGTTTTAGCACCGCAAAAAGATATTTTAGAAGTTCAAAATGCCATAAAAGTATATGAACAACTTAACAACTTCAATCCTTTCCAATTAAAAGATTTAGAAAAAGCTCACGCTGTTTTAATGAATGGTTTAATTGATAATGCAGGAAAATTAAGGAATACAAATGTTGGAATTGTAAAAGGGTCAAAAGTAGAACACATTGCACCAAGCGGAACAATGGTAAACGGATTGATGAAAGACCTTTTTGAGTATCTGAAAAAAGACAAAGATTTAACATTAATAAAAAGTTGTGTGTTTCATTATGAGTTTGAATTTATACACCCATTTTTAGACGGAAACGGAAGAATGGGCAGATTGTGGCAAACCTTAATTCTAATGCAACAATATCCCGTTTTTGAGTATTTACCTGTTGAGTCATTAATAAAGCAAAAACAAAGTGATTATTACAACAAATTATCCGAATCTGATAAAAAAGGAAATTCGACACCTTTTATAGAATTTATGTTGGAAATCATTTTAGAGTCATTAGACGGACTTTTACAATCTCAATCCGTAACACTTCATACAGAAGATAGAATACGTTTATTTAAAGAGAAAATAGGCAAGAATACGTTTAGTAGAAAAGATTATATGCAGAATTTTAAAAACATATCTGCACCAACAGCCAGTAGAGATTTAAAATGGGCAGTTGAGCAAAACCTTTTAACTAAATTTGGAGAGTTAAGATTAACGGAATATCAGTTTAAATAGTTTTTGCGGAGATTAAAGCGATTATTCTCCGCAAATATGCGGTGAATAAATTTTCAATCTTTATAATTGCACCCTTTCGGGTATAATTTTAGTGAAATTTATATTTTTGTACCCTAAAGGGTATAAATATGAATACTTCACTTTCAGATTTTGTAAAAGAAAAAAGAAAACAATAACACAACCAGAGTTAGCAGAACGTGCAGGTGTTGGACTTCGCTTTATTCGTGAGTTGGAACAAGGTAAACAATCAGTTCGTTTGGACAAGGTAAATCAAGTTTTATTTTTATTTGGAGCAGAAGTTGGAGCAGTTAAGATAATAGAATAGTATTCATTTTTTGACCAATATTTTCGCTGATTTTCAATGCTTTCGCCCAATACTTGACACTCGTACCCTTATCTCGCTGAAAATTTCAAAATGATGCAAATTTTGTATCGGAAAATAACCAAAATAGATAAAACAAACCCAAAAAAATCCTTATTTTGCATACCCAAATAACCATAGCACTAAATGAGTTTAATTGAGCAAGGTATACAACAAGGATTGATTCAAATTTCGGAAGACGAAAAAAACATAATCTACCTACACCAAAACAAAAAGCGCAACTTTAGTAATCCCGAAGAAAAAG
>JBKEAG010000149.1:0-63142 GCA_047972025.1 Moheibacter sp. | reverse complement strand
ATGCCCATACCGGTACCCATTACCGAAACGGTTTTGCCTTTGTATAGCCCCGTAAACCCCAGCATGCCCCTAATGTTATTAAAACATTTTGGGCTGTCCAGAAAAGTTTCGGCAATCCATTTGGCGCGAAGCGGGTCGCCGGGCAATAGTACGGTTTCTGAAATTTCGTTTTGTTTGGCTTCAATGTGGACACTCATAATTAATAATTTTCGGAAGAAGGGTTTTGTCCCGTAACAATGGCAATACCCGAGGAAGTGCCAATACGGTCTACGCCTAAGTTAATGTACTCCAATGCCGTTTTATAATCCCTTATGCCGCCGGAAGCCTTTATTTTTGCTTTGTTTTGGGCGGCTTGTTTCATGAGTTTAATGTCATGTAAGCTGGCGCCCCGGTTTCCAAATCCGGTTGATGTTTTTATAAAATCGGTTCCTGCTTTTATCGCCAGTTCACTTGCTTTTATAATGTCTTGGTCGTTTAAATAGCCCGTTTCCAAAATAACTTTTAAAACCTTGTCGGGCAAGCAGTTTTTAACGGCTTTTATATCGTTGTAAACAGCATCGAAATCCTTACTTTTTAGCCAGCCCAGATTTATTACCATATCTATTTCATCGGCGCCATCCAAAACGGCTTGTTTGGTTTCGGCTACTTTGGCTTGGGTACTCATGGCGCCCAAGGGAAACCCAATAACGCAGCAAACTTTAACCGGACTGTTTTTTAATTGTTCGGCGGCCAAGGCGGTATAACAGGAATTAACGCAAACGGTGCTAAAATGGTAGTGTTTGGCTTCGCTGCATAAATTGGTTATTTCTTGCCTTGTTGCCGTGGCTTTAAGCAAGGTGTGGTCTATATAGGTGTTTAAATCCATGATATGAGGTCTGTTTTTACAGCTTAAAAATACAACTAACCTATAAAATAAAATAGAAGTTTAGGTGGTTTTTTGTGAAGGAAACAAAGGATGGCGGTACAAAAGTTGGAACTATTTAAAAATAAAAAAGCGCAACAATCTTATTTTTAGATAGTTGCGCTAATGTGTTGCGGAGAAAGAGGGATTCGAACCCCCGGAGGTGTGACACTCAACAGTTTTCAAGACTGCCGCATTCGACCACTCTGCCATTTCTCCTAATGGAGTGAAACAACTCACTCCGTATTTTGTGGGTGCAAATATATACTTTTTTATTTTTATTCTACAACTCTAAACTGAAATTTCTACCGTAGTTTTTAGTAAATCATCCAAAGTTTCTCTTTCCCGAATCAAATAATCCTCTCCATTTAAAAGTAAAACCTCAGCCGGACGGTAACGTGAATTATAATTTGAAGTCATTGAGTAACAATAAGCTCCAGCATTTAAAAAGCATAGTACATCTCCCTCTTTAATTTCATTCATTTTCCGATTGGCTCCAAATGTATCTGTTTCACAAATGTACCCAACCACTGTATAATATCTATGCCGCCCTTCGGGATTTGATATATTTAAAATTTCATGATGTGCACCATAAAACATAGGACGAATTAAATGATTAAAACCACTATCAATTCCGGCAAAAATAGTAGAAGTTGTTTGCTTTACCACATTTACCGAAGCTAAGAAATATCCCGCTTGACTTACCAAATATTTTCCCGGTTCAAACATCAGTTCCAACTGTCTTCCATACTGCTTCTGAAAAGAGTTGAACCGCTCTCCTAAACGTTCTCCTAAATATTCTATATCCGTTTCATTTCCATTTGGATAATAAGGAACTTTAAAACCACTTCCAAAGTCCAAATAATCCAAATACTTAAACTCCGAAGCTACTTCAAACAAAATTTCAGCTCCTTGTAAAAACACATCAATATCCAAAATATCAGAGCCTGTATGCATATGAATCCCATTTATTTTGAGCCCCGTATTTTCTACCATACGCTTTACCAAAGGCATTTGGTGTACTGAAATACCAAATTTAGAATCAATATGCCCTACCGAAATATTTGCATTTCCACCTGCCATAATGTGTGGATTTATCCGTACACAAACCGGATAATCAGGGTATTCATGCCCAAAATGTTCCAAAACGGAAATATTATCAATATTGATTTTCAAACCCAGCTCAACAGCTTTTTGAATCTCAGCAAATGAAACACCATTTGGCGTATATATAATTTCAGAAGGCTGAAAACCGGATTTAATTCCAATCAATGCTTCCTGAATAGAAACGGTATCCAATCCTGAGCCTAAGTTTTTAAAAAACTTCAAAATATTCAGATTCGTATTGGCTTTACAAGCATAATTTAACTTCAATTTTTTGACAGATGAAAAAGCATTCACCATTCTCTCATACTGAGATTGCATAATTTCGGTATCATAAACATAAAGCGGTGTACCGTATTTTTCCGCAACTGAAAGCAACCTTTCTCTGTCAAAATTCATTTTATTTTAATTTTTAAAGTTATGTGACAAAATTAATCAATTCAACATTCAGTTTCATAGCAGAACCAATAATTTCAAGGTAATTTTTTGTAAATTGCAATCCGAATTTTAATAAAGCAAAATAAATAAAAGATAAAACATGAAAGAAGTTGTAATCGTATCCGCTGTTCGGACTCCTATGGGATCATTTTTAGGAAGTCTATCCAGTGTTCCTGCTGTCAAATTAGGCTCAACAGCCATCAAAGGCGCATTAGATAAAATTAATTTAGACCCAACACTTGTTCAGGAGGTTTTCATGGGCAACGTACTACAAGCAGGAGAAGGTCAAGCCCCTGCAAGGCAAGCCGCATTAGGAGCAGGTATACCTAATTCAGTTCCTTGTACAACAGTAAATAAGGTTTGTGCGTCCGGTATGAAAGCTGTAATGTTTGCAGCACAAGCCATCAAATGTGGAGACGCTGACATCATCATTGCAGGTGGTATGGAAAACATGTCACAAGCACCTTTTTACAGTATGAATACACGTTCGGGAAATAAATTTGGAAACACTCAACTAATTGATGGTATTGTAAATGATGGGTTGATGGATGCTTATGACAAACAAATGATGGGGTTTGCAGGTGATGCTACGGCGGCAAAACACGGTATATCTCGCGAAGAACAAGACGCTTTTGCCATTGAGTCTTATGAACGTTCAGCAAAAGCATGGAGTAACGGGAACTTAAAAGATGAAATAGTTCCGGTAGAAATCCCTCAGCGAAAGGGCGATCCCATCCTATTTTCAGAAGATGAAGAATACAAAAATGTACGATTTGACAAAGTTCCTCAACTACGTCCCGCATTCAACAAAGATGGTACAGTAACGGCTGCCAATGCTTCAACACTTAATGATGGAGCTTCTGCTCTGGTATTAATGTCTCGTGAAAAAGCAGATGAACTCGGAATCAAACCTTTAGCAAAAATTGTATCATATGGAGATGCTGCGCATGAACCGGAATGGTTTACAACTGCTCCTGCAAAAGCAGTTCCGGTTGCTTTGAAAAAAGCTAATCTAAATACTTCTGATATTGATTTTTGGGAATTTAATGAGGCTTTCTCTGTCGTTGGAATTGTCAACACTAAAATTCTAGAATTAAATCCTGAAAAAGTAAATGTAAATGGAGGTGCTGTATCTCTAGGGCATCCACTTGGAAATTCAGGCTCACGTATTTTAGTAACACTTATCAACGTTCTAAAACAAAACAATGGTAAAATTGGTGGAGCCGGTATCTGTAACGGCGGCGGCGGTGCCTCTGCCATGATTATCGAAAATATATAATTTACAATACAAAATTTGATAGACCTCAAAGACTTTTTTAGTTTTAGAGGTCTATTTTTTATTCTTATAAATTCATTTTTAAATTTTAAAATTGAACAATTATCTTTGTTCAAATTCAAATTCAATGAACATTCAGGAAAAAATAAACTCGTTAAGAGATGAATTACGCCAACATAATTACAACTATTACATACTGGATAGTCCTACAATCTCTGATTTTGAATTTGACCAAAAGCTAAAAAATCTTCAAGAGTTAGAAACTCTACACCCTGAATTTTATGACCCTAATTCACCAACACTCAGAGTCGGTGGTACAATTACCAAAAATTTCCCAACCATAGAACATGAATACCGTATGTATTCACTAGACAACTCCTACTCTATCGAAGATTTACAAGATTGGGAAAAACGAATTGAAAAAATGCTAAATGAAAATGTTGAATTTGTTTGTGAATTAAAATATGACGGTGCTTCTATTTCTATACTTTATGAAAATGGAGAGCTGAAACAAGCCGTTACACGTGGGGATGGGTTTCAAGGAGATGAAATCACCAACAACATCAAAACCATTCAATCTATTCCATTAAAATTACGAGAAATTTATCCAAAAAAATTCTACATACGTGGTGAAATCATTCTCCCACACAAGGAATTTAACCGAATTAATCAAAAACGTACAGAAGAAGGTCTGGAATTGTATGCCAACCCTAGAAATACGGCAAGCGGAAGTCTAAAATTACAAGACAGTAGTGAAGTTGCCAAAAGAAATCTCGATTGCTATCTCTATACCATAGTTGGAAATGATTTACCATTTGACAGCCAATGGGAAATGCTCAAATCAGCAGAAACTTATGGGTTTAAAATTCCTAATACAGCAAAATTATGTTCCAATTTAGATGAAGTTTTAGCGTTTATTGACCTCTGGGATGTCGAGCGAAAAAACCTACCGTTTGAGATTGATGGAATTGTGGTAAAAGTTAATTCTTTCTTCCAGCAACAAGAATTGGGTTTTACCGCAAAATCACCACGTTGGGCTATGGCATATAAATTCAAAGCAGAAAAAGCTGAAACGGAGTTGCTCAGTATTTCCTATCAAGTAGGGCGTACCGGAGCCATCACACCAGTAGCTAATCTGAAATCGGTAAATTTGGCCGGAACGGTTGTCAAACGTGCCTCTCTTCATAATGAGGACATCATAGAAAAGTTAGATGTGCGAATTGGTGATAAAGTTTATGTGGAAAAAGGTGGAGAAATCATTCCAAAAATTGTGGAGGTTAACTTAGAAGCGCGTCAAGCTAATGCGCAAAAAGTGGAATTTATAAAAATTTGTCCGGAATGTGGAACTCAACTCATTCGAAATGAAGGTGAAGCACAGCACTACTGTCCAAATGAAGATGGATGTAAACCACAAATCATTGGCCGAATGGAACACTTTGTTTCCCGAAAAGCAATGGATATGGCCAGTATTGGTAGTGAAACAGCCGAATTACTGTATGACAATGGTTTGGTGAAAAATGTTGCTGATTTTTATAATTTAACGAAAGATGATATTTTACCTCTTGACAGAATAGCTGAAAAGTCTGCTCAAAACATAATTGAAGCCGTTGATGAGTCTAAAAAAATTCCCTTTGAAAAAGTTTTATATGCAATTGGTATCCGACATGTAGGAGAAACTGTTGCAAAGAAATTGGCTAGACATTTTCATTCTATGGAAAATCTACAATCTGCAAATTTAGAAGAGTTGGAAAGCGTAGATGATGTAGGGGGAAAAATAGCAGAAAGTATCCAAGAATATTTTTCAAAAGAGAAAAATCAAACTCTAATTTTACAATTAAAATCTGCCGGATTGCAAATGGAGATAGACGACGAAGATAAGCCTATTTCTGATTTACTAAACGGAAAAACCTTTTTGTTTACCGGAACTTTGACTCAATTCACCCGAAGTGAAGCCCAAAAAATGGTAGAAAAAAACGGTGGAAAAAATAGCTCAGCCGTTAGTAAAAACCTCAACTATTTAGTAGCCGGTGAAAAAGCCGGAAGTAAACTCAAAAAAGCAGAAGCCATTGATTCAATTCAGATTTTAACGGAAGATGAATTTTTACAACTCATTGCAAACTAAGTCACTTGGCTCTTAGTTTTTTTCTTTTTATTCTTTCTTCCCCACCAAACTAAAAATCCGGTAATGGGTAGGGATGCACAAATTAAACTACTGATAAAAGCTAGAATTTTCCCCCAAATTCCAAGAATTGCACCAACATGCATATCATAATTAGCTGCAATTACTTTTTCACCAAAATTTTTATCTGAATGCGAATGTACATGTAAAAGTTCTCCCGTATTTTCATCAAATATTACAGAGTGGTTTTTGTGATATGAATAACTTAATTGTTTAACGAATACTGAGAAATTTGGATGTTCATGTTCATCTAAATGTTCATGTCCTAAATCTACTGAATAGCCATAGGCAGTTGGGTATAACTCTTCTACTTTTGCTGCTATCTTGTCTAGTCTATGTTCGGTTCGTTGTTCTATAGAGGTTTGTGTTTTATACTCAGCAAAATCCGGATAGGTTGTTTCTCCTCCCGAAAACGTAAAGTACATCAATTGCTGCACAAATACGAATGCGTAAAACAAACCGGTAATTGCTGCTAATAGTGCTATAAATGAAGCATAAAACCCTAAAATACTATGTAAATCATAGTTTTTTCTCCGCCAACTTTTAATATTTTTCCATTGAAACCAAAAGCGCTGTTTTCTGGCTTTTTTATTTTTTGGCCACCATAAAATGATTCCCGTAATTAACATGATTACAAAAATCAAAGTTGGTATTCCTACAATATAAGTTCCCCAATCTGCTTTCAATAAAAAACTCCAGTGAATGAATTTAATGATATTGAAAAAATTATTTTTTTCGTCAAATACACCTTCTATTTCTCCTGTAAATGGATTAATATAAACCGATTTGTAAATGATATACTCATTGAAATAGTTCCAACCATCAGGATTTCGTTCATAGTAGTAAAACACATAGTTCTGTTGTTTATTTATGGGAATATTTGCCCAATGGATCGGATATTTTTCTTGTGTAAACTCATTTACTTTTTTTTCTAATTCTACAATTGGAAGTGTACTTTTTTCCTGAATTTGTGTTTCTGAATTGTAAATGACATCTTTTCTGAGCGCATTGGTTATTTCTTCCTGAAAAGCATAAATGGCTCCGGTAATGGAAACTATAAATACAATAAAACCAACGGAAAGCCCCAACCAAAGGTGGAGCTTCCCTACTATTTTTTTTATTGTATTTTTCTTTTTGGATTTCTGTTTTTTCATTTGAGGAATTAAAATTGATAGCCAACAGATAATCTCCAATTTCTTGGTGCTTCTGCTTGATAATAGTAGAAAGTTCCATAAGGTGAGCCTGAATACAAATAGCGGTCAAATACGTTGAATACGTTTAAATTAATTTTAAAATCTTTGTAGTTCCAAAAAACTCCTGTATCAAATTTCACATAATCCCCTAAAGAAATTGGAGAAGACTCGGATTCCCAAGACCAAGTACTTCTATCTGCTAAGTACATTCCACCAAAGTTGAACCCCAATCCTTTTAACGCACCTTGCTGAATAGTGTAGTTCAGCCATCCGTTTAGTGCGTGTTTTGCATAGCCCGGTTCTCTTGTCCCTTCAGTTATACCTACCACATTGGATTCGGTAATGATATATTCTGTAAATGCGTAGTTGAAAATTAAGTTTAATCCTCTGGTTATTTCTCCTTTTACATCAAACTCTAAACCTGCTGATCTTTTCTTTCCTAAAACAAGAGAATATTGGTCTCCCGGATTATTTGCAGGGTCAGAAGTTAGCTCATTATTCTTTACAATTCGATAAACTGATAATGTTGTCAACCATTTCCCATTTGCCCAATCTCTTTTAACTCCTAATTCCATATTATTTCCTGTAATGGGTTTTACTTTCTCTCCCGATTTTATGACACCTGACTGTGGCACAAATGCCTGATCAAATAACCCATAAATAGAAGTTTGATTGTCAATAGAGTAACTAACTCCAATTCTTGGAGTTAATTTATCAGCTTCGGATTCTGTACCATAGTTACTGTTTTTAGCATTTGTATATCGGGTAGCTAGTGTCAGTCTTAGGCTTTCATCAAAAAAACTAAGTTCATCCTGAATATAGATTCCGGTATAGGTTTGGTCTATTTTACTTGCTCGTGAACGCAGTGGAATGCTTTTATCAAACGGCACGTAAATACTCTGAAATTCATACGCTGAATAGGGTTGAGGGTTATATATGTCAAATGGATTTGTTACATCTAACCTAAAACCTTGGCTCCAGTCTGCCATATAGCTTTTGTCTCCCATATCTATACCGGCTAAAATTTTATGTCCTACCGCCCCTGTTTTTACATTACCATTTAAAAATACTTGTCCGAACTTTTGGTCATTTATTGCTTCCCAATAGAAAAAATCACGTATCATAAGTCCATCTGATGTAAGTGATGAAGGCCAAATATCTCCTCCTATAGTATAGTCATTCATATATGTAAACTGGGTTGTTAGTTTCCAATTTTCGTTGAACTTATGTTGTAAATTTACTTCGACTGTATGCTCATCTACGTTTGAATCAGGAAGGTTAGGATCTGAAATGGTATATTCTACCGGAAAAGTTGCATAACCATCATTTGAAAAAACATATGCGCTTCCTACTTCTGACATTTTAGCTTTTTGGTAACGATACTCAGCATTTAAAATTGTTTTATCTGAAAATTTATAACGCAATGATGTACTCGTGATGTATCTATCATTAAATTCATAGTCTCTAAAGCTGCCTTTATTTTGTCCCATTAAATTAAATCGAACGGCCAATCTATCTGTAATTTTTGTATCAATATCAGCCTCAGCTCTATACAAATCAAAACTTCCTAATGTAAACCGGAAAGAGCCATTTAAAGGCTTACCTGTTGCTTTTTTTGTTACAATATTATAAATCCCACTAGGCTCACCATTTGACATCAGAAATCCGGCAGGTCCTTTTACAAACTCTATATGATCAACATAGCTCATGTCTTCACTAAGTGGTCCCCAATTAGAGGTTACATTCACTCCATTTAAAAATGCGGCAGCACGCGAACCTCTCATATTTATACGTGTGTATAAATCACCCCAATGCTCTAATTTAATTGCTCCACTGACATTTCTTACCACAGCATCTGACATAGAAATTATTTGTTGGTCTTCTATCGCTCGGTTGGTAATGATAGATATATTTTGCGGCATATCTAAAATTTCTCCCTCTAAACGCAATGTTCCAGAAACTTCTTCTTCTATATATTTTTTGTAATACTTACTTGTAATCACGGCTTCTCCTAAATCTATAGTAGCCGTGTCAACTTGTCCTAGCACTAACGGTAAGGGAAGTATTAATGCTAAAGAAAATAATATTTTTTTCATGTATCAATTTTAGTCTGCAAAATTATTGTTTTTAGTTTTATTTAGACTAAATTTAAATAATGATAAAAATCAGATTATTTTAAATTATCTGAACGTTATTTTAGGGTTAACCTAATATCAACTTTCTTTCTTCTTTCGTTTATTGTATTTTGATTTTTCTATCGGATCTAATCCTGAAATAGCAACCAAGATTCCCAATAGAATTGCATAAAGCAGTCCAAAAGTTATGGCTAACATAAACTGTCCTATAAAATAACCAATGGAAATGACTGCAACAAATCCTATGATATATAATGCAAAAGGAGTTGTTTTCATATATTTATTTTATTATTTTTTAATTGCAATATAAATTTCATGTCCATATTTCGGTGTTATAATTTTTATATCACGTTCCTGTCTATTATGAATAGTGATTTCTACTCCTTTCTTGTACAAAATTTCATTTTCCCTTTTGTAAATTTTTTGTTCTTCTGTTTCACAATTCTCAAACTCTTTCTTGACAATTATTTTACCTGTCGAAAGGTTGAAATCAACTGTTTCCCAATATTCACAAATCTTTCCACTCAGACTTGTATATCCAATTAAATAGAACTCTCCGTTTTGAAAACGATATTTATCTGTACCTCCCCATTTCCAACTACTTCCACCATATTGAATTATTGATAAAATTCCGTTCTTAATTTCTATCCCACCAAAAGGATCTCCCATTGCTCCACCTTCTTCACTTCCATATAATGCTTGGTCTGATTTCCTCCATTCTATCCATTGATTGTTTTGTAACTTGTAGATTACTAGTTCACGTGGAAAACCAATATAATCTTCTGTATATATTTCTTTATTATAAACTACAACAAGTTCTGCTATTAAATCATTGTCTAAGTCTCCCGAAACAGAATCGACAACTGAATAATTCGTTGGAATAGGTATTTCTTGTCCATCAGCAAGATATATTATAGTCATTAAAAATAGAAGTATTACTTTCTTCATAATTATGATTAGTAATTTAATTGGCGTAAGTTCTACTTACTTTTTGTATTCCTTCGATTTGTTTTAATTCATCCAAGATTTTATCCAATTGAGATTTATTTTTTACAGAAACCGAAATCTTTCCATCAAAAATACCATCTTCTTCAGAGATGTTGAAACTACGGATATGTACATGAAGATTAGAAGAAATGATTTTGGTTATATCGTTTATCAATCCCAAACGGTCAATTCCCTGAATGTTTAAAATTGCACGATAAAGTTGTGAAGTAGAGTCAATCCATTTTGCCCGAATAATCCGGTACGCCTGATTTGCTTGTAAAGAAACCGCATTAGGACAGTCCTTTTTGTGTACTCTTATTCCTTTTGAAACTGTTACAAATCCAAAAACCTTATCTCCGGCTATGGGGTTACAACAAGAGGCTAATTCATAATTCAATCGCTCTTCATCAGTTCCAAAAACCAATGAATCTAGTTTCTGTTTAGGCGTTTCTTCTTGTGAAGTAACCATTTTACTTTTGGGGCGAAAACGGTTGATAAATCCTGTTATTCCAGACTTTCTTTCTGTAAATTTCCGCAAACTCTTATTATCAATTTCCCCTGTTGCTACTCGGTAAAAAACATCTTGACTATTTTTGAGTTTAAAGAAAACCTGTAAGTCGTTTAATACAGATTCGGTAAAATCTATTTTTAAATGGCGTAATTTTCGGATAAGTATTTCTTTTCCTTCTTCAGACATAGCCCTTCTTGCCGCATTGAGTGATGCTTTTACTTTGGAACGAGCCTTACTTGTCACCACAAATTCTAACCAATCGGGTTTGGGTTTTTGATTGGGTGAAGTCAGGATTTCTACTTGATCTCCACTTTGCAATTCATGACTTAACGGGTAGAGTTTCCCATTTACTTTTGCTCCCAAACAGGTATCTCCGATATTGGAATGAATTGCATAGGCAAAATCTAGAGAAGACGCTCCCTTGGGTAATGAGAACAAATCTCCTTTTGGAGTAAATACAAAAATTTCTTTGGCGTATAAATTAAATTTAAAGTTATCTATAAATTCAGAAGCATCTTGCGTATCTTGATTTTCAAGCATTTCACGTACCTGCTGAATCCATTCATCCACCTTGGAATCTTCTACTTTGTAGTTTTCTTTGTATTTATAATGAGCTGCTACTCCCCTTTCTGCCAATTCGTCCATTCGTTCGGAACGAATTTGAACCTCTACCCATCGTGCTACAGGTCCTAGAACGGTTATGTGCAAAGATTCATATCCGGTAGATTTGGGTTGGGAAATCCAATCACGAAGTCGTTTTGGATTGGGTCGAAATGTATCGGTAACTATGGAGTAGATTTTCCAAGCCAGAAATTTTTCATTCTTTTTATCTGAACGGTAAATGATACGAATAGCAAACTTATCATACACTTCCTCAAAGGTAATTCGCTGTGACTGCATTTTTCTATGAATGGAAAATACAGATTTGGAACGACCTTTTATTTCAAATTCCAGCCCTTCTTCGTTTAATTGCTCTTTTATAATTTCTGTAAAATTGGCAATATACTTTTCACGATCTTGTTGGGTTTCTTGTAACTTTCGCTCAATGCTTACATATTCTTCCGGTTTTGTATATTTCAAACTCAAATCTTCCAATTCTGATTTGATGTTATACAACCCCATCCGGTGAGCAAGTGGTGCATAAATAAAAATAGTTTCAGATGCTATTTTTAGCTGTTTATCTTCACTCATCGAATCTAGTGTACGCATATTGTGAAGCCTATCGGCAATTTTAATTAAAATCACGCGCACATCTTCTGAGAGAGTCAGTAGTAGTTTTCGGTAGTTTTCGGATTGAATGGAAACATCTTGTTTATTTAAAACCGAAATTTTCGTTAGTCCATCAATAATTCGGGTAATTTTTGATCCAAAAATTTCATTAATATCATCTAGAGTATAATCAGTATCTTCTACTACATCATGCATCAAAGCGGCTGCTATACTCGTAGCTCCCAATCCTATTTCATCTGCTACAATTTTCGCTACTTCTATAGGGTGAAATATATAAGGTTCGCCTGTTTTTCTACGTTGGTCTTTGTGCGCATCAACTGCCAAATCAAATGCCTTTCGGATGAGTTTCTTATCATCTTTGGTCAGTGTTTGATATGTATGTTGCAACATATCTTTGTAACGCCTTGATATTTCCTGATTTTCCTTTTCTAGTTGTTCTAAAACCTTCTCTTCTGCCATAAAAATAAAGATATAATAAATCTTCTAAACTTACAATATGTCTTTGATTAATGTTGGGGGTCTGCCTACTATCGCCTTTTTCCCGTTAACGACTATCGGTCTTTCTATTAAATTAGAATGATTTACCATTGCATCTATAATTTGCGAGTCCGGCAAGTCTTTTTCCTTATAGTTCTCCTTCCAAATAGCCTCATTTTTCCGAACCAAATCCAGTGGTTCTATTCCCAATTTTTTAATTAACTCCGTTAATTCCTGCCTAGTTAATGGTGTTTTTAAATATTCAACCACTTCAAATTCTTCATTAGAATCCTTTAAAATCTGAAGTCCTTCTCTACTTTTACTGCATCTTGGATTGTGATAAATTTGTATCATTGATTAAAGAAATTTGTTTAAATTTATACAAAGTTTTGGTTTGAAAAAAATAGTTTTTCTCTATTTTACAATTTCATTGTTTTTAGGATGTTCTACACAAACTCCAAATCAACAAGATACGACTACAATTAGTTTTGAAAAAGATGGAGAGGGTGAATATGACATCATTGTTCTAGACACCGGATATGAAACTTACCTGAAAAGCATTGCTAAACCGAAATCTTACCATTCAGAAAATTATTACAAGAACAAAAATCAACGATATGTTCTCAATTGGAACCTTCGGGTATCACAACCATTCCGATATGATTCTAATTTATATTTCATGCGTATAGACTATGACCCAAATGTAAATTATGGACTCCACTTAGAATATAAACTCTATAATTTCTTCCAATTTTTTGAATGGAAATATAAAGTTAATTTAGAATATGACTGATATATTGTATCTTTGCAGTTATGTTTAATAGCGACCTTACCAAGGATTTAACGCAACGAATCCAAGATTTATATTCTTATTTAGAAATTGAAAAAAAGGAAATCGAAATTGCCAATGAAGAAGAACGAGCGGCATCTCCTGATTTTTGGAACAATCCAAAAGAAGCCGAGGCTTTCATGAAAACGCTCCGTTCGAAAAAAAAATGGGTTGAAGATTATCAACATATTGTAAATGCTAATAATGATTTAGAAGTATTGGTAGAATTTAACAAAGAAGATGAAGCACCAGATGAAGATGTTGAAAAACAATATGAAACAACGCTAAAACTTCTAGAAGATATCGAGTTCAAAAATATGCTTTCAGAAGAAGGAGACAGTCTGAGTGCCGTATTGCAAATTACAGCAGGTGCCGGTGGAACAGAAAGTTGTGATTGGGCCAGTATGCTGATGCGTATGTACATCATGTGGGCAGAAAAAAATGGATATAAAGTACGTGAACTAAATTACCAAGCTGGAGATGTTGCCGGTGTGAAAACTGTTACACTTGAAATTGATGGTGAATTTGCATTCGGGTACTTAAAGGGAGAGAATGGTGTTCATCGCTTGGTTCGAATTTCACCATTTGACAGTAATGCCAAACGACATACCAGTTTTGTATCTGTCTATGTCTATCCATTAGTAGATGACACCATAGAAGTAGAAGTCAATCCAAGTGATGTGGAACTTCAAACATCACGCTCAGGTGGAGCCGGAGGACAAAATGTAAACAAAGTAGAAACAAAAGTCCAACTAACACATAAACCTACGGGGATTGTGGTCGTTTGTCAAATAGAGCGTTCACAGTTGGCAAACCGAGAACGTGCCATGCAAATGCTAAAGTCTGAGCTCTATAAAATAGAACTGGAAAAACGAATGGCTGCCCGAAGCGAAATAGAAGCTAACAAGATGAAAATCGAATGGGGTTCTCAAATACGAAACTATGTCATGCACCCCTATCAGATGGTAAAAGATGTGCGTAGTAATTTTGAAACCAGTGATGTCAATTCGGTAATGAATGGAGAAATTGATGAATTTCTAAAAGCATTTTTGATGTTGATGGGACAAAAAGAAGAAGAGTAAATTTATGAAAATTGTAATTGGTGGAGCTGGTGAAGTTGGATTTCACTTAGCCAGATGGCTTTCTAAGGAAATGCAAGATGTCATAGTCGTTGACACCGACAAAGAAAAATTAAACTTCATTGAATCTCACTTGGATGTTTTAGTTCATAGGGGAGATATTACTTCATTTGAAACTTTACGCACTATAAAAATTGATGAAGCAGCTATTTTCATTACTGTTACTCAATTACAAAACACAAATTTAACCGCAGCTTTGATTGCTAAAAAACTTGGAGCTAAACGAACAATTGCCCGGGTCATTAACACTGAATTTCTAAAAAGAGACAATGCCGTTCCTGTTCAGCGAATGGGAATAGATGTACTCATCAGTCCAGAACAGTTGGCTGCAACAGAAATCCATCAATTAGTTGAAGAATCTGCGTTTAACACCATGCATAGTTTTGCCAATGGTGAGTTAAAACTACTCGGTACTATTTTAGACAAAGACTGTAAGGTACTCAATAAAAAAGTCCGTGACATAATTGATCTCACAAAACAAAAGCCTTCTTTTATGCCCATTGCCATTGTCCGGTACAATGAAGAAAAAGGAGATTACAATACCATAATCCCACGTGGAGATACTGAATACCAACTGCATGACCAAGTCTATTTCATTGTTCTAAAACATGAAAATGAAGAGATTTATTCCATTTTAGGAAAAAAACAAGAATTTTACAAAAACGTAGTTGTCTTGGGAGGAGGAAGTATCGGAAAAAAATCGGTAAAACTACTAAAAAAGAGTAAACACAATGTAAAACTTGTAGAGCGAAATCGTGATAAGGCTTTTGATTTAGCAGATGAAATGAGTGATATTTTAGTTATAAATGGTGATGGCCGAGATGGTGATTTATTGGAAGAGGAAGGGATAGGAAATTCTGATGCGTTTATAGCCGTTACCGGAAGTTCTGAAACCAATATCATGTCTTGTCTTGTAGCAAAATCGAAAGGAGTAAAGAAAACAATCGCATTGGTAGAAAATATGGACTACATTCATTTAAGCCAAGAAGTTGGAATCAGTGCTTTCATTAACAAAAAACTTTTAGCAGCCGACAATATTTTACGCTACATCCGAAAAGGAAATATAGTAGATGTTGCCGGACTCTCTGATGTAAATGCTGAAGTGATGGAGTTTAGAGTAGATGAAGACTCTCCTATGGTAAATAAAACTATAAAAGAGTTAAACCTACCAAAAGAATCCGTTATAGGAGGTATAGTCCGAAAAAATGAAGGGTTTATACCCACAAGTGATTTTACAATAAAAACCGGAGATCACATTGTTGTTTTGGTAAAACCTGAAGCCATTTCAAAAATTGAAAAATTCTTTCAATGAAAACTCTGAATTTCAAAATCATCTTTAACCTATTGGGTATGTTGATGTTGATGAATTCACTCTTCATGCTATTGACTGTTTTAGTTTCCTTAATTTATAACGATGGACTTCATTTCCCTTTACTGTTTTCAAGTTTATTTGTTGCCGGACTGGGAGCTATAACCTATTTCAGTACAAAAAATGCAGAAAAAAAAGTTGGAAAAAGAGAAGGGTATTTAGTTGTAGGTATCGGTTGGATTATTTTAGTAGTCACAGGAATGGTTCCTTACCTAACTTCCATTCCTTTTTTACCTGAATTTACCACTATTGACAATCAGTGGAATTTGACCAATATGTTTTTTGAAACCATGTCCGGCTATACAACTACCGGAGCTACTATTTTCAATGATATAGAAGTTATCCCCAACAGTTTACTTTTTTGGCGAAGTATAACTCACTGGATTGGTGGAATGGGAATCATTGTATTGGCAATTGCTATTCTTCCCTTTCTAGGAATTGGTGGTATGCAGCTATTTGTAGCTGAATCATCCGGTATAGAAACCAATAAACTTCACCCCAGAATTACAGATACAGCAAAACGACTTTGGCTACTTTATGTATTCTTAACTGTTGTAGAAACCCTACTTTTATGGAGTTTCGGAATGACATTCTTTGAGGCAGTAAACCATGCAATGAGTACTGTATCTTCCGGTGGATTTTCAACCCGAAATGCCAGTACATCCGCTTGGAATCACTCTGCCCCTATTCAATACACTTTTATACTATTTATGTTTTTGGCAGGAACTAATTTTGTGATGGTCTATCACCTGATGAAAGGGCGAGTGCAAAAACTCTTTCAAAATGAAGAGTTCAGATGGTATTTTGGGAGTGTGATTGTTATCTCATTAGTTGTAGCAGGAATGGTTTATTTCTACTCAAACCCTTCTGATGGGAGTATTCCTATGGGAAATGTAAATGGTGCCGGACAATATACACTAGAAACATCTTTCCGTTATTCATTGTTTCAAGTTGTTTCCACCATTACTACTACCGGATTTACTTCTGCAAACCACTCTATATGGTCTCCACTTGTTTCCATGATATTTTTTTCGTTACTATTTGTTGGGGCATCTGCAGGATCTACCTCAGGTGGAATCAAGATAGTACGTCATGCTATTTTACTAAAAAATGGTTGGTTTGAGCTAAAACGTTTAATTCATCCCAATGCCATCATACCTGTACGGTACAACAAAAAGGCTGTAAATCAAACTATTATTTACAATGTCATGGCATTTTTTGTAACCTATATGTTCATTTGGATTTCCAGTACCATCATCATGGCTCTTATAAATCATGGTATTCACTTTGCGGATATGGACTTTATTTCCAACATTAGTTTAACTGCTACTTGCTTAGGAAATGTTGGTCCCGGTTTGGGGGTATATGGTCCTGTAAATAATATGGCAGAACTAACTGATGCTGCAAAATGGTTCAGTTCATTTTTGATGATTTTAGGACGTTTAGAGCTATTCACAATTCTAATTCTATTCACTCCATTTATTTGGCGTTCTAATTAATTTATGTTTTGAAGAAATTTATCAAATTAAAACACTACCTAAAAAGTAAACTCTATTTCTATTCTTATAAAAAAGAAATTGAGCGTATAGGGAACAATACTTTATCCGTAGTGTTTAGCACCATTCAACAAGTAAAAAACAATCAATATTCAGAAAAAGATTTAAGTATATTTTCTAATTTAAACTCTTATAGAAAATATCTAAAAGAAAATGAACAATTGATTGACTATTCTATTTTTAACTCAAAAAGTAGGGTGGTAAAAGAGATTTACCAATCCGCTTCTTCACCGGAAATATGGTCCCGTTTTCACTATCTACTTACTAAAAATTTCAATACAAAAAATTATTTGGAAATTGGAACTAACTTAGGTGTTTCCGGTTCTTATATTTTATCTGCACTCAAAGAAGTAGACGACTCCAAATTTATAACCATGGAAGGGGTTCCTGCACTTTGTAAATTAGCTGACAAACAGTTTCAAACAATTACAGATACAAGTAAATTTGAGGTTATCTGTGGTTTGTATGAAGATACCTTCCCTGAATTAGAAAAAAAACCTCTCCAGTTTGATGTTTTTTTTATTGATGGAAATCACCACTATGAGCCTACCCTTCAGTATTTCAGAAGTTTAAAAACAAAAGCAAAGAGTAAAGCTATTTTTATTTTTGATGATATTTACTGGACAAGCGAAATGACAAAAGTTTGGAATGAAATCAAAGAAGATACTGATATTAATTTTGCCTTGGATTTATACAAAATGGGAATTGTGATTATTGATAAAAATGAAATGAACAGAAATACCAAATTTAATTTATTTCTTACTCGGTAAAAACTATTTTATATTCTAAAACTAACTCATAACAGAATAAAAGTCCTCTATAACTTCCAATTCTGTTCTAAATACGTTCATTTTATCAGCAAATTTTTCTAAAGATTTTTCCTGTAATTCTTTTGAGAAATAATCTTTATAATCTTGCAATTCCTTAGTTGAATGACAAGTATATTGAGCCGAATAATTATGACTGCCTTCTTCCCTATGTGAAGTCAATTTAGAGAATCGGCAAGAAATAAACTTCCCTGTATTCATCACTTCAGGAATATGAACTTTACGCATCCAGTTTACAAATTCCTCCTCTATAACTTCATCAATATTTATAGTAACGCTGTAAATAATCATAGTAATAATGCTTTTACAAGCGAAGTTAGTATTTTTATAGAAATTAAATAAAAATTCGTCTAATTTTCCCTACATTTAGCTTCTGTTTCTCTCACTACTATTCAATTAAATCACTTTTTGAAATTAAAATTTTATATGCGATATATCTTTTTTCTAGTAACAATCTTTTTTCTTAGTTCCTCTATTTCAGCACAGCTCCCTGACTCTTGCAAATTAAAAATCGGAACCAATTTAGGCGGACTTGCTGATTGGGGTACCGAAGTAGCTTTTGTAGATATGATGCGAACCTCTAGACAATGGTACACCAAAGACATAGGTAATCCTAACCCAGATTTTGATAGTGGAATGGCCTCTCACCTATCCTACAGATCTGATGGCTACCCTACACACATTCCACAATCTATTTCCGAAAGTGATTATAACCAAAAAATCGTAACCATTTGGGCGATTACCGATGGTTGGGAACCAGGGAATTACGTCATTTTATTTGATGGTACAGGAACTCTAAATTTTTGGGGGAACTATACCAATTTAGAAAACCCAAACTCAAACCGTTATACCTTTACTATGGACAATCCAGTAGGTGGTACTTTCGAAATGACAATTGAAACATCAGACATCAATGATCCTATCCATAACATCCGAATTGTCCGTGATATATACGAATCTACTTATTTAGACGAACCCTTTAACCCTACTTGGATCGATTTACTTTCTACTTTTAAAACCGTTCGTTTTATGGATTGGGGACAAACTAATAACTGGGGATTAGATAATTCTTGGGAGTGGGACGACCCTGTTCTTAAAGATTGGAACGAAAGAGCACAGCTCAATAATTACACTTGGACAACCAATAAAGGCGTTCCTTACGAAATGATGGTCAAATTGATGAACGACCATGACCTTGATGGTTGGGTTTGTGTTCCACACTCTGCCAGTGATAATTACATTCAAGAAATGGCAAGGTTTTTTAGAGATAATTTAAATGAAGACCGTAAATTAACTGTCGAATACAGCAACGAAACTTGGAATTGGATGTTTGGACAAACACAATGGTTAAACCAGTATGGCTGTATTGACCAAGGTGTTACTTGGCCGGAAGGAACTGCTCCATATGTTCAAAACTGTTTGGATATTTGGACAACTGAATGGAGTTCAGATTTGGATAGATTGACTCGGGTTATTGGTGTACAAACAGGTTGGTTGGATGTGGCACAACGAGTTGCTAATAACGTAGATAGCAATAGTTTTGATGCCGTTACCGGAACTTATTATTTTGGAATTTCCGAAACTGCTGACGCCATTTTAGATAACTTGGGCAGTTCTGCTACTGCACAAGATGTCAATGACTTGGTTCGTGCAGACTGGCATAACGAACAAGGATACATCCAAGACATTCAAAACGAAGTTGCTGTACCACTATCCAAAGGCTTTGTTTTTTATGAAGGTGGACAGCATCTAACTGCTCACCCTTTCGGTGAAATGCCTAGTTATAGCCAAGCACTTTTGGATATTCAAATAAGTCCATTGATGTACGAAATGTACAATGATTGGTTTGATTTTTTACGTACACTTCAATCTGGAAATGAACCACTTGACTTGATGAATTTTTCTTTTATTTCTAGTCGAGATGCACAATATGGAAGTTGGGGAGTTTTAGAATATCAGTATCAAGACCCAACTGTACAGTATGCACCAAAATATGAAGCCATTTTGGATAACCAAAATTTTGGATGTGAGGAGGAAATGAGTACAGATCAATCCATTGAAAATGTAGTATTAAACCTATATCCCAACCCAACAAACTCAGTTATTAACGTTCATTCTAATAAGCCTATTCAGAATATTCAGATATTTGATTTAGTAGGAAAATTAATCTTGAGTCAAGAGACAAATAGTTCGTCTGTACTTCTTAACGTTGCTTCCTTCCCTGTCGGCACCTATTTGGTAAAAGTTAGTTTGGAAAATTCTACTACATTCAAGACAATTAAGTTTATCAAAAATTAGACTAACCTTGTCAAGGTTTAGAACCTTGACAAGGTTAGCAGAAATTTCCATGATTAATTTTTAATAAGTATTGAAATTCCTACATTAGCTACTTCTATTCAAATAATTCAAAATGAACGAAACACAAAGGTTTATTACCGAAAACAAACAACGATTTTTAGATGAACTAATCGAATTACTAAAAATACCATCTGTAAGTGCTGACCCAGCCTACAATCAAGATGTACTAAATACAGCCGAAAAAGTAGCAGAATTTCTAAATGAAGCCGGAGCAGATCAGGTAGAAGTTTGTGAAACAAATGGCTACCCCGTTGTATATGGTGAAAAAATAATTAATCCAAATCTACCAACTGTTCTAGTCTATGGACACTATGACGTTCAGCCACCGGATCCATTAGATTTGTGGGAATCAGGTCCATTTGAACCCATCATCAAAAAAACAGAAATCCATCCGGAGGGAGCAATTTTTGCACGTGGATCTGCTGATGACAAAGGACAATTTTTTATGCATGTGAAAGCGTTTGAAGCGATGAACAAAAGTGGGCAACTTCCTTGTAACATCAAATTTATGATAGAAGGTGAGGAAGAAGTAGGTTCAAGTAGTTTGGCTGGTTTTGTAAAAAATAATAAAGAGAAATTAAAAAATGATATTATCCTGATTTCTGATACAGAAATCATTTCCAATGAACAACCTTCTATTTCGGTTGGACTACGTGGATTGAGCTATGTAGAGGTGGAAGTGAAAGGAGCTGATCTAGATATGCATTCTGGTGTTTATGGTGGAGCTGTTCCTAATCCAATTAATGTACTTTGCGACATGGTAGCCAAGTTACATGATGAAAATGGACATATTACTATTCCCGGTTTTTATGATGATGTAGAAGAGTTGTCTACTGAGGATAGAGCCGAAATGGCTAAAATTCCATTTGATTTAGAAGAATACAAAAAATCCATTGGAATAGCAGACATTCAAGGAGAAAAAGGATATTCCACACTCGAAAGAACCTCTATCCGTCCAACTTTGGACGTAAATGGAATTTGGGGTGGATACACTGGAAAAGGAGCAAAAACGGTCATAGCATCACATGCTTATGCTAAAATTTCTATGCGTTTAGTTCCCAATCAAGATCCAGAAAAAATATCTCAACTATTTGCAGATTATTTCCCTACCCTTGCTCCTTCTTCGGTAGAAGTAAAAGTTACACTACATCATGGTGGACATGGTTATGTTTTACCAACTTCTGACAAAGGATTCTTAGCTGCTAAAAAGGCTATGACTCAAACCTTTGGAAAAGAAGCATTAGCAGCTCGTGGAGGGGGGAGCATTCCAATTGTAGCCCTATTCGAAAAAGAATTGGGAACAAAATCTGTCTTGATGGGATTTGGATTAAATTCTGATGTGATTCACTCACCCAATGAGAATTTTGGACTTTTTAACTTCTACAAAGGAATTGAAACTATTCCATATTTCTTCAAATACTATACGAAAGGATGATAAGGTGAGAAGTTTTCAATCAGAAAATTTATAGTATAAAAAAATCTCAAAGAAACACTTTGGGATTTTTTTTATTTGAACTTTCCTCAATTAGTTTAAATAAAAAAGCAACCTCATGATAAGGTTGCTTTAATCTTTATCAATAAAGACAAATAATTACTAATCTTTATTTTCTTCTGTTCCTTCTTCAGTTGTAGTTTCAGGAGCTTCAGTAGTCTCAGCTTTTGGTTCTTCAACTACCGGAGTTTCTTCTACTTTTGCTTCAACTTCAGCAACTGGAGTTTCTGCTTTTTTACTTCCTCCTCTTCTACTTCTTCTTGTTTTCTTTTCAGGTTTTGCAGAAGTATATAATTCATTGAAATCTACCAATTCAATCATTGCCATATCAGCACCATCTCCTTGGCGGAATCCGGTTTTGATAATACGCGTATAACCTCCCGGACGATCTCCTACTTTTGGAGCTACTGTACGAAATAGTTCTGCAACAGCTTCTTTGTCCTGCAAGTAACTAAATACTACACGACGGTTGTTGGTATCGTCTGATTTAGATTTGGTAACCAATGGTTCTATATAGCGCTGTAAGGCTTTTGCCTTAGCCACTGTCGTATTGATTCTTTTATGTGTAATCAACGAGGAAGCCATATTTGCTAACATTGCTTTCCTGTGCGGTGCTGTTCTTCCTAAATGATTGATTTTCTTACCGTGTCTCATTTTACTAAAATTATTCTACGTCTAACTTATACTTGGAAATATCCATTCCAAAACTTAATCCCTTGTTGTCTACTAATTCTTCCAATTCGGTCAATGATTTTTTACCGAAATTTCTGAATTTCATCAAGTCTGACTTATTGTATGAAACCAATTCTCCCAAGGTTTCTACTTCAGCAGCTTTCAAACAGTTCAATGCACGAACTGACAAATCCATATCTACTAATTTTGTTTTCAACAACTGTCTCATATGAAGCGCTTCTTCATCATAAGTTTCGCCATAAGCTACTTCTTCTGCTTCTAAAGTAATTCGCTCGTCTGAGAACAACATGAAGTGATGAATCAAAATCTTTGCTGTTTCTGTCAATGCGTCTTGTGGTGTAATAGAGCCGTCTGTAGTAATGTCTAAAATCAACTTTTCATAGTCGGTTTTCTGTTCTACACGATAATTCTCTACACTATATTTCACATTTTTAATTGGAGTATAAATTGCGTCTATTGCAATTGTTCCAATAGCTGCATTGGTTTTTTTATTGTCATCTGCTGGAACATACCCACGTCCTTTTTCTATGGTAAAAGAAAATTCTAATTTTACTTTCTTGTCCATATTTGCAATGATAAAATCCGGATTAAGGATTTGAAATCCAGAGATAAATTTCCCTAAATCTCCTGCTGTCAATTGCTCTTGACCAGAGATAGATACAGTTACTGTTTCTGAGTCGGAGTCATTAATTTGTCTTTTGAATCGAACTTTTTTCAGATTCAAAATAATTTCAGTCATATCTTCTACTACACCCGAAATGGTAGAAAATTCATGGTCAACACCTTCCATTTTTACAGAAGTAATTGCATACCCTTCTAATGAAGAAAGCAATACTCTACGAAGTGCGTTTCCTATTGTCAGACCATAACCTGGCTCTAACGGACGAAATTCAAATTGACCGTGACTGTTATCTGATTCGATTAAGACTACTTTGTCCGGTTTTATAAAGTTTAAAATTGTCATCTTTTTTTAAAAGTTTTTTAATTTAACCGAAACCCTATGGTTTCTTTTATTTAACTTCAGTTCTCTAATAATTCAAAATTATTTAGAGTATAGCTCGACAATCAACTGTTCTTTGATGTCTTCCGGAATTTGGATTCTTTCTGGAACAGTGTTAAATGTACCTGACATTTGCTCGTCATTCCAAATCAACCAGTCGTAAGTGGAACGAGATTTCAACGAATCTTCGATGGCACTAAGTGTTTTTGATTTTTCACGAACTGCTACTACATCGCCTGCTTTTAATTGATAAGATGGTATGTTTACGACTTCGCCGTTTACAGTAATGTGTTTGTGTGTAACAAATTGTCTGGCAGCTCTTCTTGATGGTGCAATACCAAAACGATAAACCACGTTGTCTAAACGGGATTCACAGTATTGTAACAAGATTTCCCCTGTAATTCCTTTTGCTGCATTTGCTTTTTTGTACAAGTTTGCAAATTGGCGTTCAAGAATACCGTAGGTATATTTTGCTTTTTGCTTCTCCATTAACTGAACTGCGTATTCAGATTTTTTTCCTCTTCTTTTGTTGGGACCGTGTTGTCCCGGAGGGTATTTTTTCTTTTCAAAACTTTTATCATCTCCAAAAATTGGTTGTCCAAATTTTCTTGCGATTTTAGTCTTTGGTCCTGTATATCTTGCCATTTTGTTTAAAATTTAGAATTTAGAATTTAGAATTTAAAATGATTGAAAAATGTAGCGTTTTAAATTCAACATCTTCAATTTTTATTATACTCTTCTTCTTTTTGGAGGACGACAACCATTGTGCGGAAGTGGTGTAACGTCTATAATTTCACTCACTTCTATACCTCCGTTATGAATGGTACGGATTGCAGACTCACGACCTTGTCCAGGTCCTTTCACATACACTTTCACTCTTCTTAACCCAGCTTCTAATGCCTGAGCCGTAGCGTCTTGTGCAGCAACTTGTGCAGCATAAGGTGTATTCTTTTTAGATCCTCTGAAGCCCATCTTCCCGGCAGATGACCAAGAAATGACTTCTCCATTTTTATTTGTCAAAGTAATGATTACGTTGTTGAATGAGGCTTGGATATGTGCTTGTCCGGTTGCTTCTACAACTACTTTTCTCTTCTTTGCTGATTTTTGATTTTTTGCCATAACTACTTATTTATTATTTAGTGGCTTTTTTCTTGTTAGCAACTGTTTTCTTTCTACCTTTTCGAGTTCTAGAGTTATTTTTGGTTCTCTGTCCTCTTAAAGGCAATCCAAGACGGTGACGAATTCCTCGTTGACACCCAATATCCATCATACGTTTAATGTTCAATTGGACTTCTGAACGAAGTTCACCTTCCACTTTGTAGTTCTCAGTAATTGCCAATCGGATTGCGTTGATTTCATCATCGTTCCAATCATTTACCTTTTTGTCTTTGTCCACATTAGCTTGTGCTAATATTTTCTGTGCTGTGCTTTTACCAATTCCATAGATATAGGTAAGCCCTATTTCTCCTCTTTTGTTTTTTGGTAAATCTACTCCTGAAATACGTGCCATATCTTAACCTTGTCTTTGTTTAAATTTAGGATTCTTCTTGTTAATCACGTATAGTACACCTTTTCTACGTACTATCTTGCAGTCAGCACTTCTCTTTTTAATGGATGCTCTAATTTTCATTTTAATTCTTATTTAATTTAATCCGGCCTTATGCCTCCAGTCGTTTTATAATTTAGAAATTTAGAATAATTATTATTCTCATTTCTTTAAAGTTCTACTTATTCTAGTATCTATACGTAATTCTACCTTTCGTTAAATCATAGGGTGACATTTCTAATTTCACTTTGTCTCCCGGTAACAATTTTATATAGTGCATACGCATCTTACCAGAAATATGAGAGGTCACTATGTGACCATTCTCTAATTCTACTCGAAACATGGCATTTGACAGTGCTTCGATAATTGTTCCATCTTGTTCTATATGTTTTTGTTTCGCCATCTATTTTATCCTACGTTTTTGGTTCTACCTGTTGTCATCAATCCATCATAGTGATGATTTAATAAGTAGGTATTGATTTGTTGAATAGTGTCTAAAATTACAGCCACCATAATCAATAATGAAGTTCCTCCATAAAACATTGCCAAACTCTGATCAACTCCCAATAAATGGGCTACTGCAGGTAAAATTGCTATCAATGTTAAAAATAATGAACCCGGAAATGTAACTTTAGATAAAACATCATCTAAATAGTCTGCCGTGTCTTTTCCTGGTCTAATTCCTGGTATAATCCCACCGTTTCGTTTTAAATCATCTGCCATTTGGTTTACAGGAATGGTAATTGCTGTATAGAAAAAGGTAAATACGACAATTAATATCCCAAATATAATACTATGTTGCCAAGAGAATGGATCTGAAACTTTCTGGAAAAACATCATCAAAGACGAGTTTTCATCTGATACAAACCCTACTAACGTAGCTGGTAAAAACATAATTGCCTGTGCGAAAATAATTGGCATCACCCCAGATGCATTTACTTTCAATGGAATATAAGAGCGAACAGAATCTGTAACAGATCGTATATAACTACTACTTCCTGCTTGAGCTCTACGTACATATTGTACAGGTACTTTTCTCACTGCTTGTGTAAGAACTACACATAGTAGAATTACAATCAATAATGCTACTATTTCTAGTAAGAAAAAGATTCCTCCTGTATTATCTAATTCAAATGCGTTAATTAATGCTCGTGGAAAATCAGCTAAGATTCCTACCATTATCAGAATAGATATACCATTTCCGATTCCTCGATCTGTAATCTTCTCTCCCATCCACATAGTAAAAACTGTTCCAGTAACTAATATGATGGTTGAAGGGAGTATAAACCAAAATGTACTAGGATCTACTAAGTATGCAGAACTAAATCCTCCACCTCCTGGTGAATATGGTAACAATTGAGTTTGTAATAATGTCAAATAAGCAGGTGCCTGAACCAAACAAATCGCAATAGTCAACCAACGTGTAATCTGTGTGATTTTTTTACGCCCACTGTCTCCGTCCTTTTGTAATTTTTGCAAATAAGGAACTGCCAACCCCATCAACTGTACCACAATGGATGCAGAGATATACGGCATAATCCCTAAAGCTAAAATGGAAGCTCGGTTAAACGAACCTCCTGTAAAAGAGTTTAATAAGCCCAAAAGTCCTTGCTGCTGATCAGCTTGTTGCGCCAATAATCTATTTACTTCATTGATGTCAATACCCGGAAGTGGAATATAAGAACCAAATCGGTAGATAATCAAAAACGTAAACGTTATGATCAACTTTTCTCTTAACTCCTTAATGCTCCAAATATTTTTTATCGTTTGTATAAACCCTTTCATCTGTTAACTATTGATTCTAAAAAATCTTAATGACCTATTTTGCGTTAATCAATTCTGCCTTACCTCCGGCTTTTTCAATCGCTTCTTGTGCTGTTTTTGTGAATTTATCTACGGTAACATTTAGTTTTGCTTTTAATTCACCACGACCCAAAATTTTGATTAAGTCATTTTTGTGTGCCAAGCCCTGTTTTACTAGGTCTTCTTTGGTAAGTGTATCTTTAATTTTTTTGTTGTCCACTAAACTTTGGATAACGTCCAAATTGATACCGTTGTACTCAACACGGTTTATATTTCTAAAACCGAATTTCGGAACTCGTCTTTGCAAAGGCATTTGACCACCTTCAAATCCGATTTTCTTCGAGTAACCGGAACGAGATTTTTGTCCTTTGTGACCACGTCCAGCAGTTCCAGCAGCACCGCTACCTTCACCTCTACCTTTTCGGAATTTATTTTTAACTGAACCTGTAGCAGGTTTTAAAGTATTTAATTTCATATCTTTTTTTTTTGTACGATGTAAAATGTAGTAAGTATTCTGTATTATACTTTGTACAATGATAATTTATCTTTCTACTTCTACTAAATGACTAATTTTCTTAATCATTCCTTCAATTTGAGGTGTAGATTCGTGTTCCACAACTTGGTTCATCTTTCTCAATCCCAATGCTACCAAGGTTGCTTTTTGGGATTTATCGCGATTGATTGCGCTACGTACTTGTTTTACTTTTACTTTACTCATCTTTTCGCTTATTTACCGTTGAACACTTTGCTAACTGAAATACCTCGTTGACGTGCTACCACGTTTGCACTTCTCAAATCTAACAATGCTTTGAAAGTAGCTTTCACAACATTATGTGGATTTGAAGAACCTTTGGATTTTGACAATACATCGTGAATACCTACCGATTCCAAAACAGCACGAACCGCACCACCTGCAATCAATCCGGTACCATGAGAAGCCGGTCTTAAAAATACCTGAGCTCCACCGTAACGTGCTTCATTCTCATGTGGAATTGTATGACCGTCCAATGGGATTCTCACCAAATTTTTCTTTGCATCTTCAACTGCTTTTGCAATTGCACTGGCAACCTCTTTGGATTTCCCCAAACCGTAGCCAACAACGCCATTTCCGTCTCCTACAACCACGATTGCAGAAAACCCAAATGCACGTCCACCTTTGGTTACTTTGGTTACACGTTGTACGCCTACCAAACGGTCTGTTAATTCAATTCCCGCCGGTTTTACTTTTTCTATGTTTTTGTATCCTAACATCTTTCTTTTTACTTAGAATTTTAAACCTCCTTCTCTAGCTCCGTCTGCCAAAGCTTTGATTCTACCGTGGTAAACAAAACCGTTTCGGTCAAATACAACTACCTCTACTCCTTTCGCTTTTGCTTTATCTGCAATTAGTTTCCCTACTGCTGTGGCTTGTTCAGATTTTGTTGAACCTTCTACTCCTTTTTCTCTTGATGATGCAGAAGTAAGTGTAACACCTGCGTTGTCATCTACTAATTGAGCGTAAATTTCTTTATTGGAACGGTAAACGGAAAGACGTGGTCTTTCTGCAGTTCCAAAGATATTACGACGAACACGTCTTTTTATCTTTTGTCTTTTTTCTGTTTTTGATAGTGCCATTGTTCGATTATAATTTATTAGGCAGATTTACCTGCTTTTCTTCTTATGATTTCTCCTTTGAACTTAATTCCTTTTCCTTTATACGGTTCCGGTTTACGGAATGAGCGGATTTTCGCTGCTACCATTCCCAATAATTGATTGTCATGCGAACTCAAAACTATCGTAGGATTCTTTCCTTTTTCTGCCGTTGTTTCGATTTTAATTTCACTTGGTAATTCTATTACGATATTGTGTGAAAAACCTAATGACAAATCCAATCTTTGCCCTTGATTTGAGGCTCTGTACCCAACTCCAATCAACTCCATTTCTTTTTTGAAACCGGTTGTAACTCCTGTTATCATATTATTGATTAATGCTCTGTACAAACCATGCAATGCTCTATCTTCTTTTGAATCAGATGGACGAACAACTGTCAATTCAGCCTCTTCAAACTTTAATTCAAACCCCTCTTTTATGGGTTGAGTCATTTCTACGTTTTTCCCTTTTACAGTGACAACACCGTCTTTTAACTCAACAGATACACCTTCGGGAATTGTAATGATTGCGTTTCCTATTCTTGACATTTTTCTTTTCTTTTAAATCATTAATAAACTAAACACAAAACTTCACCTCCAACATTCTCTTGACGTGCTTGTTTATCTGTCATCACACCTTTAGAAGTTGAAACGATTGCAACACCCAGCCCGTTCAATACTCTTGGAAGGTCTTTAGAACCTTTGTACTGACGTAAACCCGGACGGGATACTCTTTTCATTTTTTTGATAACGGGTTCTTTGGTTGCTTTGTCATATTTCAAAGCAATTTTTATAGAACCTTGATGAGAGGCTTTATCCTCAAATTTGTAGTTCAAAACATAACCTTGTTCAAAAAGAATTTTGGTAATCTCTTTTTTAAGATTTGACGCAGGGATTTCCACTACTTTGTGCCCCGCAGACATCGCGTTACGAATACGCGTCAGATAATCTGAAATTGGATCTGTGTACATAAATTTGTTTATTTTACAGTATAGAAGCCTGTTACAGCGTTTCTACTTTTAAACTTAAACTTCAATAAATAATGTACTCAAGCAGAACTCGAATACATTTTGGAGTGCAAATGTAGTAAGTTTTTTTGAATTGACAAATTAAGTATTAAGTATTTTTTTTTAAATAAAAGGTTCAAAAAAGTGAATTAATCTCTTATATTAGTCATATGAAAAGACTAACTCTATTTTTATTGCTTCTTTCAAGTACTTTTATTTTTTCTCAAAATTCAAATCAATTACAAAAAGATGGTATTCCTTATCGAGTTGGTGACAAATGGGGATATATGAATCACGAAACCAAAGAAATAATGATTTCCCCTCAATATGATAGTATAACTCATCCCCCCTATCATTCTTATGATAATATTAAATTTTATGTTGATAATAAAAAAGGGCTATTGTATTACGGAACTACTGAAGAAGGTGCTTTTTTTCAAGGTGAACTTATTTCTGCACATTATAAAAGTATAGATTCTTACATTAATGGATACAGAGTTGAAAGTTTTGACTCTAAATATGGATATATCAATCATAACGGCACTATCATTTTAGATCCTATTTATCGTTGGTTCAAAATCTATTATAAAAAGGATGGCAAAGGAAATAAACTAAATGATTTCTATTTTATCGTTTATGGAGAGGGGGAGTTTTCTGATGGTGTTTTGGATGCTACAGGAAAAAATTACTTGGTTGAACCTGTATATAATATTAGTAATATTTTTGGTTATGATATTTCTGAAGAACTAGATGATAAAATTGGTACGAAGTATTATCACTTTTTGCTCATTGATAAAAATGGAAAAAATTATATTTTGGATAAAAACTTTAACCTCATATCCATAAAAACTGCAAAAGAATTGGTTTTACCTATGGCAGAACATCCTAATGCTTTAGACTACTCTAAATATAGTAACGTGACAACTTTACATAAAAAAATCACGTCTAGTAGTAGTCAGTGTGATGAATATGTAAAAACCAACAAAACATACAAGACTAAGGATAAAATAAAATATCGGCTGACCAATAATTGTTATAATGATTACCGAATAATTACTAGCCTAGATCAAAATAATGGTCTGATGGAAGTAAATAGTACAGATTTTAAAAACCCTATCCTTGCTCCTTATTATGATATTAGTTATGTGAAATACAATAATCAAATCATTTTCATCATAAAAGATATGAGAGCAGGGCTTCCTACAAGTAATTTAATTGGTTTCTATATTCCAAAATCAGACGACAAAGAGCCCTTGTTTATAGAACCTCAATACTCTAGTTATAGAACTACTCAGGATTTTATAGAACTTACAAACGATAAACAAGAAAAGGATTACTTATTTATTTCAAAAAATTATCAATTTTTAGATATCAACGCAAAGGATATAAAGATTTTAAATAAATACAAAAATAATTCTTTTAGACTTTATAAAACCACTATAACTTCAGACCTCTATTATTATATAGGAAGTGATGGTTTTCCGTATTACACAGAGAGTTAAACAAAAATTACAACATACTTATATAAACATTATAAAGCGGCTCAAATACTGATAGGAAATTATTTAGATCATCTTTTCGAACTCGTACAATTACTGAACAAGAATCTGTAAATTCTGTTGAGATTACTTCTGCATTAAATTTATCAATGTTTCGCATAACAGCACCTTGATCCTCATAACCAAAGTCAAATTGAACTTTTTCTTGCAAATGTCTTTTGATAACTTTCACTTCTCCCAAAACCAATTGTGCAGACATTTTATATGCCTTTATAAGCCCACTTACACCAAGTTTAGTCCCTCCATAATAGCGAACCGATACAATCAAAATATTGGTAATTTCTTTTGATACAATTTGATTGTAAATAGGTAAACCTGCGCTACCGGATGGTTCACCGTCATCATTTGCTCGGTAATTTTCTCCGTCAATCCCAAGTCTATATGCATAGCAATGATGCGTGGCATCAGAATATCTTTCCCGTAATTCCTGTAATTTTACTTTTACCTCTTCCTCATCATTTACTGGAAATCCAAAGCCGATAAATTTACTTCCTTTGTCCTTAAAAGTAATATCTTCAACAGGTTTTGAAATGGTTTGGTAAGTGTAATTCATTTTTTATAAATTGAAACCTGATTCGTTGAAACTTGAAATTGTTTTACTAATTCACCTTTTAGTTCAGGTGCTAAAATCCCTGAACTCCAATTTTCAGATGATTGAATAATTCTTGCTTCATCCCAAAACTCCTTTTCTATAAAAGATTGAAAAGTTTCTTTTCCTCCTTCTATAATTAGTGATTGGATACTATTTTTATGTAAAACATCTAGTAAATTTTCTAATAATTGATCATCAAAATCAAGCGAGTGAAATTCTACATTTTTAGAACTTTCTTTTTTCTTTTCTGTAAAGACCATCGTTTTTTGAGAACCATCAAATAAATACAATTTCTCATCTAGTTTCAGTTCTTTATCCAAAACGATACGAATAGGGGTATCTCCACTCCAAAGCCGAACGTTTAGTTGTGGATTATCAATTCTTGCCGTATTTGTTCCGACTAAGATTCCTTGTTCTTCCGTACGCCATTTATGCACCAATTGCTTTGAAAATTCATTGGAAATCCAAACTTGCTCATTTGAATTTCCCGCTATATATCCATTTGCCGTTTGTGCCCATTTCAAAATAATGTATGGACGTTTTTTTTGATGAAAGGTGAAAAAACGATTGTTGAGCTCTCTACATTCTTTTTCCAAAACACCTACTTCTACCTCAATTCCGGCTTCTTGTATTTTTTTTATACCTAACCCATTTACTTTTGAAAACGGGTCTTTCGTTCCAATAACTACTTTGGGAATTTGACTTTGAATAATTAAATCGGCACATGGCGGTGTTTTCCCATAGTGCGCACATGGTTCTAGTGAAACGTACAACGTACTGTTTTTTAGCACCTCCTTATTCTGAACTTGGCTGATAGCATGAACTTCGGCATGCTCCTCTCCTGCTTTTTGATGCCATCCTTCAGCAATTATTTCTTTGTCGTAAACAATGACACACCCTACCATGGGATTAGGATAGGTAGCTCCTAGTCCATTTTTTGCAAGTTGAAGGCAACGTTGCATCATTGGTTCATTGAGATTCGTATTCATATTTGAATAAAAAACCTCAAAGATTAAAAAACCTTTGAGGTATAAATATCTACTTAATTTGCTTCACTATGCTTCTGTTTCTGCTGTATTATCATCAGATTCGAGAGGTTCTTCTACATCTTCTTCTTCATTAAAATCAATTTGATGCAATTTCCTCAAACGAATTTCTACTTCAGTCAATCGGTTTCTCTTTTCTTCAATTTGTTGATAAACGTCTTTCAACAACGGGTTGTCAGCATCTGCATTGGCAAAGAATCCAACATTGGTTTCCAGTTGGTTAATTTCTTTTTCCAATTCGTCAATTAGCTTTCTAGACTTTCTAATTTCATCATCCAATAAACGTTCATCTTGACCAGACTTAATCTGCCCTACCAATGAAGCCATTTTGAAGTCTTGAACCTCATTTTCAGTTAAACCTAACGATTTCACCATTTCTCCAACAAGTTTGTTGAACTCATGGTTGATGCTCATCCTAGAAGAGGGAACTTTCCCTACGCTATTCCAACGTACATTGTAGTCATTAATCTTATCTAAATTGGATTGAAGATTATCTGTAAGTTCTAGAGTTTTTAGCTCTTCGAGGATTTGATTTTTCTTTTCTAGATTTTCTTCAAATGCTTTATTTGCTTTGTTTCCTCGTTCTTTGTAGCGATCAAAAAATTGGTTACATGCACTTTTAAATTCTTTCCAAATTGTATCAGAATGCTTTCTTGGAACGTGTCCTACCTTTTTCCAGTCTGCTTGAATACGCTTTATGACTTGCACTGAACTGTCCCAATCATTACTATCAGCATGTTCTTTTGCTATTTTCAGTAACTCTTGTTTCTTTTCTAAATTTGACTGTTGTTCACTTTTTAGTGACTTATAAAATTCGTTTTTATTATGGTTAAAAATCCGAGTCAGCGATTTAAATTCATCCCAAAGTTTTTGGTTAAATTCTTTTGGAACTCGTCCTGCTGATAAAAAACTTTCTCGTAACGTATTTAGTTTTCTAATTCCGGATTGCCATTCTCCATGTGTCTTTTTTTCGGCATTTTCGTTTAACTTCGCTATTTCTTCAAGTATTTCTTGCTTTTTACGAAGGTTTCCTTCTTGTTCTACTTTTATTTTTTCACCTAATTCTGACTTACGGTCATGAATTTTATGTGTTAAATCTTTGAACTTTTGCCAAGTTGGCTCTCTTTGTTCTTCGGCTACCGGAACGGCTTCCTCTTTCCAAAGTCTATGCAAATACTGAAGTTCATTTAACGCTTTTTGTACATTTTCTTCTGCTACCAACTCTTCTGCACGCTTGATGATGGATTCTCGCACTTGTAGATTGTGGACATAGTCCATTTCACGCAATTCCTTATTCAAATCTAGATATTCGTAAAAATTATCCAAATGATGAAAATAGGTTTTGAAAACATTTCCGGCTTGAGCTTTTGGAATGATACCAGCGTTGTGCCAACGCGTTTTTAATTTTCTAAAACTTGTGAAAATATTGGAATTTTCATCGTTTTGCTCCATATAAAGCGCTTTCAATTCATCTATAATTTGAAGTCGCTCTTTTAAGTTTTCTTGCTGTGCTTTTTCTTGCTCTTTGTAAAATGTATCTAGTTGCTTTTTATAATCACCATAAACAGCATTGAACTCTTTCCGCAAAGGATTATCATAATAGAAATCCGTAGCTTCTCCACCTTCTTGTACAAATGCTTCTTTTTTTGAGGCTTCGTCTTTTTCCAAATACTTTTTAGCTGCTTCTCTTATCTGATAAAAATGATCTCTTAATTTTCTAGCCGGGTAGTTTCGCAAAAGCTCTTTTGCTTCTCCTATGATAACTTCCAAAGGTAACTCTCCATAATTTTTAAATGGAATTTTCTCTTCAACTTCTTCTTCCTGCTCTTCTTCTGAGTTTTCTTCGTGCTTGTAGTCCTCAGCACTTTCTTCAGTTTTTGCTACTACCGACTCATCTTTTTCTACTGAATCTTGCTGAACTTCCTGTTCATTTGCTGTAGTTTCAGGTGTGTTTTCCTGTTCGTTTTGTGTCAAATCTTTTTCTCCATCTGCCTCATTGTGCAGGTTATCCAATTCAGTCGTCATAACGTTATTTTCTTTTGGTGTAACAAATCTAATTAAATCCTATGTATTTACAAAGATTGATTCCAAATTTCCCAAGATTTTTCGGCTTGTAAAACCAACATTTCATAACCGTTTTTAATTTTCGCTCCTCTAATTTCTCCTTCTTGTAAAAATTTTGATTTTGACGGATTGTAAATTAAGTCAAACAGCAAATGGTCTTCTGTAATATACGCATAAGGGATTGATGGTTTTTCTTCCACTTTTGGAAAAGTTCCCACGGGTGTAGTATTTATGATGATTGTGTTTTCACAAAGTGTTTTTGCTGTTACATCTTTGTATGTAAATCCCCCTACTCGACTTACTATTTTATAGGGTATGTTTAATTCATTTAAAACAAAACAAACTGCTTTTGAGGCTCCACCGCTCCCTAAAATCAATGCTGACTTATGGTGTGATTGAAGCAAGGGCTGGAATGATTTTTTAAATCCATATACATCTGTATTAAACCCTATTTTTTTATTACCCTGTACTTTTACACAGTTTACAGCTCCTATGTTTTTTGCTGTACTGTCTAGTTCATCCAAGTAAGGGATTATCTGCTCTTTAAAAGGAATCGTTACGTTGAATCCTTTTAATTCTTTTTCTTGAATGATGTGATTAATTTCTGATATTTCATTTAAATCAATTGTTTTATAATTTGAATTAAAAATAGACTCTTTTCTGAATTTATCTGTAAAGTACTTTTCTGAAAAAGAATAAGAAATATTTTTACCGATTAATCCAAAATGATTCATCAGGAATTATTTTTAGAAAAACTGGACTTGACAAGTCTTGTTATCAATGGTAAATTGGCGGCAATGATAATTCCAAATATGAAATACTCTAAATTGTTTTGAACAAAGGAAAATCCACCAAAGAAATAGCCTAATAATGAAATAGCTCCCACCCATAGGACTGCTCCGATAAAACTGTATGTGATAAACGTTTTGTATTCTAACTTCGTTGTACCACAAATAAATGGAATGATGGTTCTGACTACCGGCATAAATCGTGCAATAATTATTGCTTTTTTCCCATGTTCTTCAAAAAAAGTGGTGGCTTTGTCTATATGTTTGGCTTTTATAAAAAATCGATCAGGATTGTCTAGCAACCAACTTCCAAAACGACTTCCAATGTAATAGTTGAGGTTGTCTCCCAAAATGGCTGCCAACATCAGCAATGGAATGATATACTCTATGTGTAAATGTGATTGTTGGTCATTTGCCGCAATCATACCAACTGCAAAAATCAAGGCATCTCCCGGTAAAAAGGGCATTAGAAATGAAGCAATAATCAGTCCGGTTTCAGCAAAAATGATAAAGAATAACAGTACATAAATCCAATAACCGTAATTGTTGATAAAGTCTAAAATGACTCTATCCGGTCTGCTTACAAATTCTGCTAAAAAATTGAATAAATCCTGCATTCAAAAATATTATGCCTTAGCATTTCAAAAACTATGCTCGAATGATATCTGCACCAATGGCTCTCAATCTTGTGTCAATTTGTTCGTAACCTCTGTCAATTTGTTCAATATTATGAATATAACTTTTTCCTTTTGCTGATAGGGCTGCAATCAAAAGTGAGATTCCGGCTCTGATATCGGGTGAACTCATCGTTGTACCTCGTAGTGGTGTTTCATGATTCTGCCCAATTACAGTTGCTCTATGCGGATCACACAAAATAATCTGTGCTCCCATGTCAATTAGCTTATCTACAAAAAACAGTCTGCTTTCAAACATCTTTTGATGAATCAAAACACTTCCTTTCGCTTGTGTTGCCACCACTAAAATAATACTCAATAAATCTGGGGTAAATCCGGGCCAAGGCGCATCTGAAACTGTCAAAATGGAACCATCCATAAACCTCTGAATTTTGTAATGCTCCTGTGCCGGAATATAAATATCATCGTTTGATTTTTCTACAATAATTCCTAGTTTTCTAAACACATCCGGAATAATTCCTAGGTTGTCCCAAGAAACATTTTTTATGGTCAGTTCTGACTTAGTCATAGCTGCTAAACCTATCCAACTCCCTATTTCTACCATATCAGGCAAAACGGTATGTTCTGTTCCTCCTAAACTTTCTACTCCTTCAATCGTCAATAGGTTGGAGCCAATTCCCTGAATTTTTGCTCCCATCTGAACCAGCATTCTACATAACTGTTGTAAATAAGGCTCACAAGCTGCGTTGTAAATAGTTGTTTTTCCCTTTGCTAACACGGCTGCCATTACAATATTTGCTGTTCCTGTTACAGAGGCTTCTTCCAATAGCATATACGCTCCGGTCAGTTCTGTTCCTTCATCTAGTTCTACACCATAAAAGTCTTCTCCGGGTTCAAATCTATATTTTGCTCCCAAATTGATAAATCCTTGAAAGTGTGTATCTAGTCTTCTTCGACCTATTTTATCTCCACCGGGTTTGGGCATGTAAGCTCGTCTGTGCTTTGCTAGTAAAGGTCCCATCAACATAATGGATCCTCGCAATGATGCTCCATCTTTTTTGAACTCTTTACTTTGCAAATATTCCATGTGAATATTGTCTGCTGTAAAGGTGTAATCGTCCTTGGCATTTTTTTGGATTTTCACACCCAAATCTTCTAATATTTCTATCAGTCGATTGACATCTCGGATATCAGGAATATTTTTGATTCTAACCGATTCATCGGTTAAAAGTACTGCACAGAGAATCTGAAGTACTTCATTTTTTGCTCCCTGTGGGGTAATCTCACCGCTCAATCGGTTTCCTCCTTTAATCTGAAATACTGACATTACCGGTTATTTTGTTTACTTCTCTTGTTGCGGTTATTTTTATTTTTTCTTTTGTTAGATGAGTTTGTATTCACTTGTAATTTATCATAAGACGATAGTACTTCATTTGAATTTCTCAAATCAATTTCTCCTTCTGACAATTCAAATAAATGATTGAAAATGGTTCTGTCATCTACGGTATCTTTGTTCCAAAGTAAATAACATTTTTTCATGTGGTTGGCTATCACCATTACCAATCCTTCTCGTTTATCTCCTTCCCATTCTAGTGCTACTTTGACCATATTTCGAATGTTCTTTCCGTAGTATTTGTACTTAAATTCTACCTGTGGATAAAGGACTTTATTGGGTCTGCTATCAACTTCCTCTTGTGTCAGTTTTGGATAGGGTGAGTTTACGTCTAAATCAAACTCTGCCATGATAAATAACTGATCCCAAAGTTTATGCTGAAAGTCTGGAATATCTCGTAAATGCGGATTTAATTCTCCCATGACTTCTATGATTATTTCGGCAAATTCATTTCGCTCTTTATCATCAGCCAGGGTTTTGCAATAATCTACCATTTTCTGAATATGGCGCCCGTATTCCGGTATAATTAACTTTTCTCTTACTGTGTTGTACTCCATTTGCTTAATTGAATTTCCAAAGGTACAATTTTCTGACTAACTAATGCCTCCTTAAAACTTCAAAAAACGTTAAGATTTCTCCCAATTAAAAAACTTTAGAAATGAGTTAATTCTTCTCTAATTTCTTTTTTAGTGTATTTAAAAATTGTGAAGCTAGTGCACCGTCTATAACTCTATGATCATAGGAAAGTGAAAGCATCATCATTTTACAAACCGCCAATTCTTCTTTTCCATTTTTCTCTACCACTCCTGCTCCTGACCGAATTTCTCCTAAGGCCAAAACAGCTACTTGTGGACGACTAATAATCGGTGTTCCCATCAGACTTCCAAAAATACCGGTGTTACTTACTGTAAATGTTGTTTCTTGAATATCAATTGATTTTAATTGATTTGATTTTGCTTTTTCGGCAATTAGATTTACTTTTTCTACAATTTCTTTTAGACTTAAATCATTAATTTTCTTAACATTAGGTACAATTAGATTCCCGTCAGGCAAAGCCGTTGCAAAACCTAAATTTACATCTTTTTTCAAAATTAATTCGTCATCATTCATCCACGCATTGAACTTTGGAAATTCTAGCAATGTTTCTACCAGTGATTTCATGATAAAATGTGTATAAGTTACTTTTACACCATTTTCTTGTTGAAATTGATTTTTAATTTCTTCACGGTGGTTGACCAAATTTGTAACATTGACCTCTGAAAAAGTTGTGACATGTGGAATGGTTTGATATGATGTCTGTAAATGCTGTGCCGCAACTTGACGAATCCGTGGTAGTAACTCTACCGTATCTTCAGGTTGGATGTTAAGGTTTAATTTTTGTGAAACCGGAGTAGAAAAAGTTGTTTGTGTGGTTTTCTGTAAATAGTTTAAAATATCCTTTTTACGAATCCTTCCATTCTCTCCTGTTGGTCGAATTTGTTTTAAATCTTCTATTTCCAATCCATTTTCAGCAGCTATTTTCCTCACTACCGGTGATAAAAATGACTTGTCACCCAATGTCTTTTCTGTAAGTAGTTCTACCGATTCTAAACTTTCACTAACAAAACCTGACATTTTCTCTTCCTTCACAGACTGAATAACTGTATCAGCTGAAACTTCTAAAACTGCAATTGGTTGACCTATTTTAGCTATTTCCCCTTCTTGAATTAAAATTTCTTTCAAAATCCCCTCATACTCAGACGGCAAATCACTATCCACCTTATCTGTACCAATGGTTACAAAAAGTTCATCTTTGGCAATTTTATCTTCCGGATGCTTTAACCATTCGGTTATAGTTGCCTCCATTACACTTTCACCCATTTTGGGTAGAAAAATCTGTATGGTTTTAGTCATTAGAATTTATTCAAAAGCATTTATTCCGGTAATGTCGTTTCCGGTAATGAGTAGGTGAATATCATGCGTTCCTTCATACGTAATAACAGACTCTAAATTGGCTGCATGACGCATCATCGGATAATCTCCAACAATGCCCATCCCTCCTAGTATCTGTCTGGATTCACGTGCAATGGTCAGTGCCATATGAACGTTGTTTCGTTTTGCCATAGAAATTTGAGCCGGCGTTGCCTTGTCTTCATTTTTGAGTGTACCTAATCGCCAAGCTAATAATTGGGCTTTTGTAATTTCTGTAATAAATTCTGCTAATTTTTTTTGCTGTAATTGGTATGAAGCTATTGGTTTTCCAAATTGATTTCTTTCTAACGCATACTTCAAAGCAGTTTCATAGCAATCTACTGCTGCTCCTATTACCCCCCAACTGATTCCGTAGCGAGCCGAGTTTAAACAGGATAACGGACCTCGTAAACTACTTATATTTGGGAAAACATTTTCTTTTGGAATTTTCACGTTTTCAAAAACCAATTCTCCTGTTTTAGAGGCTCGAAGTGACCATTTATTATGTGTTTCAGGAGTTGTAAAGCCTTCCATGCCACGCTCGACAACCAAACCTCTAATTTTTTTCTGCTCATCTCTTGCCCATACAACTGCTATATCTGCAATAGGAGAGTTTGTAATCCACATTTTAGCTCCATTTAATTCATAATATGAACCTTTATCTACTACTCTCGTTTCCATACCGGCAGGATTGGAACCATGATTAGGCTCGGTCAAACCAAAACAACCTATCATTTCACCGGTTGCTAATTTTGGAAGGTATTTTCTTTTTTGTTCTTCTGAACCAAATGTAAAAATAGGATACATCACTAATGAAGACTGTACTGATGCTGCTGAACGAACTGCGCTATCTCCTGCTTCTAGTTCCTGCATAATTAACCCATACGCAATTTGGTCTAATCCTGCGCCTCCATATTCTTCCGGAATATAGGGGCCTAACGCCCCAATTGCTCCCAATTTAGGCATCAAATCAGGTATGTCTGTATGATTGTGTGCCGCTTCGTCTATAATGGGTTTTATTTCTTGATTGACAAATTCACGTACTGTATTTCTTACTAGTTTATGTTCTTCTGTCAATAATTCATCTATATGAAAATAGTCTGTTGCCATAATAAATTGTTTAATTTGGTTAACAAATGTAATGGAATTTCAACCGATTATGAAAGAATTTTTATAGATAAATAATGTTTAAAATTTCTCTTAATAAATTAGTTTGAAATTATCTATAATTAGTGTACTCCCCTCTGCTCCCTGAAACAAATCTCCATAAGCACTAGAAGAAAACACTACTTTGATATGTGTTGGTGATTCACCTTCTGTCGCATAAGTTTCGTCGTCTTGCGGTAACATATAAGTTGGTGTACCTGATGGTAATTCTCCATAAATAAAGTTCACCATAGTATTTTCCATAACTGAACTCTTCTCCTCTATTCTATACCATGCTGTTGCTACTCTTTTTACCTCGTCAGCTTCACGTCGTTCTAATAGTACATATATATCTCCGGTATCTGAAAAATCTAATTCATTTTGATTGGCATCTATATTTTTTTCTCCTGGCGAGTATTGATACTCGACACTAAATGAAGTAGGTGTAGCTGTAAATGGAATCCCCATATTTAGTGCTGCTTGTGGATTTCCTATATTAATTTCATCTTCCATGAAATCACCTACAAATACCGAACCGGCAGCTATAGGTTTTCTAACCAATGACCCCATAAATGTAAATCGGGTTATCAATTTGGCAGCATAACCACCTTCTCCTACTTCTATACGTTCTACATTTGGAGCCATTCCTCCAAAAATCACTCCCGGATTGCTTGTTGCCCAAGAAGATGATGCGTCATCTAACCCTAAATCTAGATAAGAACCTTGGTCATACCATATATTAAAGTCAGAGTTTTCTATTTGCGGTTCACTTCCTACTTCATATACTTGAATTTGCCAAGTACGAGTTAGACCACTTTCTGAAGTAATATTTACAAATTGGTTTCCTTGACTAAAGTCCAATGTATTTTCTACATCTACCGATGCCGTAGCAAAGGGTGATATTTCTAGTTTTTTCAGAATAATTTTTGAAAGGTCTGTACCATTGGCTACTTCTACAAATACTGAATCTTTTTCATTAAAAATTTGTGCTGTTCCACTTTGACTACTCAATTCTATATTTAATATAATGGCATAATCACTTGTTCCAAAATGGTCTTCATCAACACACATAACACAGAGTATAGCTATGAAAAATCCTATTAATTGTTTCATTTTTTATATTTTTAGAAATAATACGCTAGACCAAAGTCAAGAGATAGCAAAGAAATATCAAAATCAAATTTAAAATCAGAACGACTCCCCTCATTTACTCCATCTTTTGTTATTTTATCATTTGAGTAAGTCAATCCTAATAAATCTACAGAAACTTCAAATGCAAATCCTTCTATCAGAATTATTGCAATTCCAGGTCTTAATCCTAGTTTTAAATCAATTTCATCTGTATAAGTTTTAGTTATTTCACTCTCACTCTTTGTATTTCTAGAGTTACTATTTCCAAACCCTACACTTAAATCAGTTTCGTTAAAAAAGCTAAATCGATTATTGGATGAGATAGGGTAATAGTTTCGTAGAAATGCTGTGAATGTATGATTTGCAGAAGCTCTTTGTCTTCTAGCCTCAGTTTCATCTGTTTTATAAATCAAGTCTCTTTCATGCTTCGCATAGCTGTACTGTAATCCTAAAGACATATTATCCCCGATGAAATATCCTCCTAAAACATTAATTTCAAATCCACTTTTATGATTTTTAATGACGTCATAAATTAATTCATCTACATTTTCATCATTGGAATCCACAATACTCATAGTAATACCGGTATGCCACATTCCTTTTGAAAACTCAATTACTTTTTCTTGAGCTAATATTTTACTTCCGCATATAAAGACAAATATTAACCACAGGTAGTTATGTTTTCCCATATTAATTTCTGTTTTTCATCTAAATTTAGAAATATATTGATATCAATGTTGGGAATTTTATTCAATTTTTCAAAAAACAAAGAAATATAATGTTTTCTTAACCTTTCTAGAATAGATTACTTTTAGGTATTTCAAGGGGTTTTAAAACGTACAATCACCAACGCATCAAAATGCTTCCCCAAGTAAATCCACTACCAAATGCAGTCATACAGAGCAAGTCTCCTTTTTGAAATCTCTTCTCATTATAAGCCTCACTTAAAGCAATTGGAATGGAAGCTGCTGTTGTATTTCCATATTTCTGAATATTATTAAACACTTGATCATCACGCAAACCTAGTTGTTTCTGAACGAATTGACTGATGCGTAAATTTGCTTGGTGGGGAATGAATAGTTTTAAATTTGAAATATCCTCTCCTGCTTTTTCAAAGACTTCTTTTATAGATTCGGGAAAGCGTGTAACAGCATGTTTAAAGACAAAATTCCCATTCATATGAGGATATATTTGCTCTGCTGTCAACTCATTATTTTCTACCAGTAACTCGTCTGCCCATCCATATTTAGTACCGGGAAACAATACGGCAAGTTCTTCTGCGTACTCACCTTCACTGTGTACATTTGTAGTAATAATTCCTCTTTCTTTTTCGTCACTTGCTGACACAACTACTGCTCCGGCTCCATCTCCAAAAATGACAGATACTCCACGTCCTCTAGTTGTCATATCTAGTCCAAATGAATGATTTTCTGCTCCTACAACCAATATATTTTTATACATCCCTGACCGAATATAAGCATCTGCCGTTGCCAAAGCATAAACAAAACCAGAGCATTGGTTTCGTATGTCCATTGCTCCTATCGTATCACAACCTAAGTTTTTTTGAAGTATTACTCCACAACCTGGAAAAAAGTAGTCCGGACTCAAAGTTGCAAATAAAATAAAATCTATATCTTTTGGAGTTAACCCTGCATTTTCTATGGCTATTTTAGCTGCTTTTGTTCCCAAGTCTGAAGTCGTTGTTCCAGAGTGTTTTCCTAAATGTCTTCTTTCTTTGATTCCAGTTCTTTCCTGAATCCACTCATCATTTGTGTCTATAACTTTTGCCAAATCGTCGTTGGTTACTATGTTTTCAGGGACATAGTGTCCTACTCCTGTTATTATTGATGTTTTCATGTAGTTTTCATTTAATTTTAATGATATAACAAATTTAGTTCAAAAATTAAATTGATTTTTATATGATTCTCAATTTAGAGGTATGTAATTTAAGAAATTCATATTTTTTCATATATGAAAATTAAAAAACCTCATGAATCTTATTCGTTCTCATGAGGTTGTATTATTTTTTAGAATAATTTTAATTACTCCTTGATTCGCTCTACATAAGCACCGTCTTCAGTATTAATTTTCACCTTATCTCCTTCATTGATAAAAAGAGGAACTCGAATTTCTGCTCCAGTTTCAGTCGTTGCCGGTTTTGTCGCATTTGTGGCTGTATCTCCTTTTAATCCCGGCTCTGTATAGGTAATTTCCATAATAGCATACTGGGGTAGTTCTGCTGATAGTGGTGTTTCATCTTCAGCTCTGAATAGTATGGTGACTTGGTCTCCGGCTTTCATGAACTGCGGATTTTCTATCATTTCTTTATTTATATAAACTTGGGAATAGTCATCATTATTCATAAAATGAAATCCATTATCATCGTCGTACAAGTATTGATAACTTCTTGTTTCTACGCGAACTTCGTCTATTTTATGTCCTGCCGAAAAAGTATTATCTACCACTTTACCAGAGGTTACACTTTTTAGTTTTGTGCGGACAAACGCTGGTCCTTTTCCGGGTTTTACATGTAAAAATTCAATTACTTTCCATGTATCGTTGTTCCAATTGATACAAAGTCCTTTTCTAATATCTGATGTAGTTGCCATTTGCTATAAATATTATATTTTAATTTTCCCCTCTAGTAGTATATCCTTTCATTACACCACGTGGGCTATTTTGAACGAATTGTATAATTTGGTCTCGCTCTGGTGTTGCTTTGAAGTCTGCTTCTATGATTTCTATTGCTTGGGTTGCATTTTTATTCTTTTGGAAAAGTATACGGTAGATGCTTTGCAATTCCATAATTTTTTCTGAACTAAATCCTTTTCTTCTTAATCCTATGGAGTTTATCCCTACATAGGAAAGTGGGGTTCTAGCTGCTTTAACAAATGGGGGTACGTCTTTTCTAACATGTGAGCCTCCTGCTATAAATGAGTGTTCTCCAATTTTTGTAAATTGATGTACAGCACTCATACCTCCTATAAATGCATGATCGTCTATCTCTATATGGCCTGCCAATCCTACTCCATTTACAAGTATAACATTGTTACCTATAACACAGTCATGTGCTATATGGGCTGTTGCCATAATCAGGCAATTGTCTCCAATTTTGGTGTACCCCAAAGCATTGGTTCCTTTATTGACGGTCACACACTCTCTAATGACTGTGTTATCTCCAATATAAGTCAATGTTTTTTCTCCTTGATATTTCAAATCTTGTGGTGCTGCCGATATGACCGTTCCCGGAAATATTTTACAGTTTTTACCTATTCGTGCTCCTTCCATAATGGTTACATTGGGACCAATCCATGTTCCTTCTCCTATTTCCACATCATCATATATGGTAGAGAAAGGTTCAATCTTTGCACTTTCTGCTATTTTTGCTCCCGAATGAATATAGGCCAACGGTTGATTCATCGTTTCCAAATTATATTTTATCTTTTGTGACCAATGCCATCATTTCTGCTTCGACAGCAATTGTATCGTTAATATATCCGTAGCCTCTCATATGGACTATTCCTCTTCTAATGGGTTGAAGTAAATCCACTTTTAGCACTAAGGTGTCTCCCGGAATAACTTTTCGTTTAAATTTCACATTTTCAATTTTCATGAAATAGGTAGAATAATCTTTGGGGTCTTCTATTTCTCCCAAAACTAAAATTCCACCCAACTGTGCCATAGCTTCTACTTGTAGTACACCCGGCATGACAGGCTCTTGTGGAAAGTGTCCTACAAAAAACGGTTCATTCATTGTCACATTTTTCACTCCAACTAATGAAGTTTCTGATTTTTCAATTACTTTGTCTAAAAGTAAAAATGGCGGACGATGTGGCAATATATCCATAATATCATTGATATCATAGATAGGTTCTTTTGTCAAGTCAAATTCAGGAACATTTTTACGTTTTGCTATTCCTATTTGTTTACTTAGTTTTTTCGCAAAATTTGTATTGATTTGGTGCCCCGGTTTATTGGCTATAATTTTTGCTTTTACTTTTGTTCCTATCAAAGCTAAATCTCCTACAACATCAAGTAATTTGTGACGAGCTGCTTCATTGGGATAATGCAACGTAATATTATCTAAAACACCATTGGGATGTATAGATACGTCATCTTTTCTGAAGGCTTTGGTTAATTTGTCTTTTGTTTCTGGTGTGATTTCTTTATCTACATATACAATGGCATTTCCTAAGTCTCCACCTTTTATCAGTCCTTGATCCAATAGGTATTCTATTTCATGTAAGAAACTAAATGTTCGTGCATCTGCAATTTCTGTTTTAAATTCCGATAAACTTTTTATGGATGCATTTTGAGTACCTAATACTTTTGTTCCAAAATCAACCATAGTGGTTATTTGGTATTCGTCAGACGGTATTGCTGTTATTTCAGAACCGGTTTCCGGATCTGTATAGGTCACAATGTCTTTTACAATATAGTATTCACGATCTTCTTCTTGTTCCTCAACTCCTGCTTTTTCCACTGCTTCTACAAAATATTTAGATGAACCGTCTAAAATTGGTACTTCTGCATTATTTATTTCAATCAAAACATTGTCCAAATCCATTCCTGTGAGGGCTGCCAATAGGTGTTCAGTTGTATGAATTTTCACTCCTTTTTTTTCTATTGTAGTTCCTCTTTCAGTACTGGTCACATAATTTGCATCAGCTTCTACGTGTGGATTTCCCTCTAAGTCCGTACGAATAAAAACAAAACCGGTATTGACCGGTGCTGGTTTGAGCTTCATGGTCACTTCTTTTCCTGTATGAAGCCCTACTCCTTGCAGAGTATATTCATTGGCTAGGGTTTTTTGCTTATCAGACATTTAATCTTTTATTATTTGTTGTTGCTTTATTTCTTTTTCCAGCTCTTCTAGTCGTTTTACAATTTTTGGAAAGTTTCTGAAATGTACATAAGATTTTCTAAAGTCAGCTGCATCAAATGATGGTGAGCCGTAAATTTTTGAACCATCAGGGACATTATTATTTACACCACTTTGCGCCTGTATTTGTACAAAGTTTCCTATTTTCAAATGCCCTACAATCCCTACTTGTCCTCCTATCATACAGTTCCTCCCTATCTTGGTAGAACCTGCAATCCCGGTTTGGGAAGCAATTACGGTATTTTCCGCTATTTCTACATTATGAGCTATTTGAATTTGATTGTCTAATTTGACTCCGGATTTGATAATTGTAGAACCTAACGTTGCTCTATCTATAGTACAAGATGAACCTATTTCTACATTATCCCCTATAACTACATTTCCAATTTGAGGAACTTTTTCCAACGTCCCATCAGGTCTTGGTGTAAACCCAAATCCATCTGCTCCTACAACTGTATTAGAGTGAATTATACAATTCTTTCCTATTTTGGTGTCTGCATACAAATGAACTCCGGAGTGAATGATTGTTCCTTCTCCTATAGACACATTTTCACCTATGTGCGTATTGGAGTAAATCACCACATTGTTCTCAATTTCTGTATTTTCTCCTACAAACACAAAGTTTCCTATGTATATATTTTCTCCTTGCTTTACGGAAGCGTGTATTTGAGCATCTTTCTCTATACCTACTTTTTTATTTTTTAAATGATTGGCATAGTTAAGCAATTTCGTAAATGATTTATAAGCATCCTCCACCAAAATAAGTGTTGTCCCAATTTCTTTTTCAGGCACAAATCCTTCTGAAACAATTACAATAGAAGCCTTCGTATTGTATAAATACGGTTCATATTTTAGATTTGATAAAAATGATATTGAACCTGGCTGTCCTTCTTCAATTTTGGAAAGGGTAGATACTTTCACTCCATTATCTCCTTCTACTCTACCTTCTAAAATAGAAGCAATTTCTAATGCACTAAACTCCATAGTATGCAAAAATATAAATTTTGGTTATATCTTGACTTTGAAATACTATTTTTTCTTAACATCTAAATAACATAAATGATACTTTTCGATTGGATTTAATAAATGATGAGATAAAATTTGAAGTGGCGAATCCGAAATTTCCTGTAATTCCCGTTCTTTGTTCATTATCCAAATTGGCATTTCTTCCTTATCATACGGTATAACCTGAATTTTGGATTGATGTACAAAATAACTTCCGTCTTTTACTCCTAAAATTTCTTTAGCATCATTTTGAAATTGCTCTACCTCACTATTAACCAATGGTTTCATAATGATTTTGGATGTTGGCAATTTTCTATTGATGATAGACTGAGTTAAAAATGACAATGTTTTATCTTCATGCTGTTGCCATTGTTTTAGAGATGCCCACACATCACTATCATCCATTTGTGTAAAATATGTTAAACGTTCTGACAAATCATTTTCAACATTTGACTTTAAAAAATAACACAAAGCATTTGTCCCAAATAACTCTACTCCACTCTGGTATAATTCCTTGGCCCTTTTTAAAACTTGAGTCAATAAAACCTCTGCCGTAAAAGATGTTTTATGGTTGTAAACCTGCCAATGCATAAACATTCGGGCTGTTAAATATTTCTCTACAGAGTAAATTCCCTTTGAATCCACTACCAATTGATCATCTTTTACATTTAAAGTTGAAATGATACGCTCCGGGTTTATATTCCCCTCTACCACACCTGTGAAAAAACTATCGCGTTTCAAATAGTCTAGCCTATCCATATCCAACTGGCTTGAAACCAATTGTGTGAAAAATTTTCGTTTGTATTCTCCTTTAAAAATTTTTATAGCTAAATTCAATTCTCCTCCAAATTGTTCATTGAGCAATTCCATCAAATAAAGTGAAATTTTCTCATGGTAAAGTCCCTCCATCAAGCTATGTTCTAAAGTATGCGAAAACGGTCCATGCCCTATGTCGTGCAATAATATTGCACACAAAACTGCATTTTTTTCTTCTTCAGAAATTTCAATATTTTTTTCACGTAAAACCTCAACCGCCTTATTCATCAAGTGCATACTTCCCAGCGCATGGTGAAATCTTGAATGTTTAGCTCCCGGATAAACCAACTCCGTTAAACCAGTTTGGCATATTCTTCGCAGTCTCTGAAAATAGGGATGTTGGATGATATCAAAAATTAATTCGTTGGGTATGCTAATAAATCCATGTACCGGATCGTTAAATACTTTTAGTTTGTTTATATACTCCAATTCAAAAAATTTCAGTTAAATAAAGGTACAAAATTAATAGAATTACATTATGGCAATAAAAATATTATGGATAGATGATGAAATTGAGTTACTAAAACCTCATGCTTTATTTTTAGAAAAAAAGGGATATGAAACTCAAATGATAAATAATGCTACGGATGCGCTAGAAATTATTCCCGATAGTAATTTTTCTGCAGTTTTAATTGATGAAAACATGCCGGGCATGGGTGGTTTGGAAGCACTCCAAAAAATAAAAGAAATAAAACCACAACTTCCCATCGTGATGATTACAAAAAATGAGGAAGAACACATAATGGAGGAAGCAATTGGCTCTCACATTGCGGACTATTTGATAAAGCCGGTAAATCCTAATCAAATTTTGTTGAGTTTAAAGAAAATTCTCGATCGAAATAAAATCATTACCGAAAAAGCCGTTGTAAATTACCAAATGGAGTTTAGAAGTATCGCCATGGATATTATGAATGCACATAATTTTGAAGATTGGCGAGATATTTATAAAAAACTGGTTTTTTGGGAATTGGAATTAGAAAACATTCAAGACAGTGAAATGGCAAAAATTCTAGAAAATCAAAAACAAGACGCAAACGGCTCTTTCTTTAAATTCATTGAGAAAAACTACCATGATTGGTTGCATTCAAATGACAAACCCATACTTTCCAATACTGTTTTTAAAGAACTTGTAAAACCCCATTTGAGTTCCAATTCCAATACCTTACTTATAATGGTAGATAATTTGAGGTACGACCAATGGAAAACAATTGAGCCGCTATTTTCTGACTTTTATAATATTGAAAAAGAACAGATGTATTACAGCATTCTCCCTTCGGCTACACAATATGCAAGAAATGCCTTCTTTTCCGGTTTCATGCCTTCAGAAATGGAAAAACGATTCCAAAAACAATGGCTAAATGATAATGACGAAGGGAATAAAAATCAGTTTGAAAAAGAATTTTTAGAAGACCAAATGAAACGACTTGGGTTGGCTGATTTAAGTACACAATATTATAAAATTTTGAATTCCGATTTCGAAAAGAAAATACTTGATGATTTCCATCAATACAAAAATAAAAACCTGACAGTAATTGTCTATAACTTCATTGACATTCTCTCACATGCCAAAACAGACAACAGAATAGTAAGTCAAATGATTCGTGATGACAAAACCTACCGTTCTATCACGAGAAATTGGTTTGAAAATTCCTATTTATTACAAATCGTAAAAAAGGCACAAGAAGAAGGTATGAAAGTCCTACTCACAACCGATCATGGTACAATTTTCGTTCGCAAACCATCACAAGTAATTGGTGACCGCGAAACAAGCACCAATTTACGTTACAAAATGGGACGTAAATTACAATATGACGAAGATGATGTTTTTGCAATTGATGATGCAGAGGCGTACTATTTACCACGTGTAAATGTAAGTTCCAAATACATTTTTGCAAAAGAAGATATCTTTTTAGCTTATCCGAAAAATTACAATCATTATGTAAATTACTACAAAGACACTTATCAACACGGTGGAATTTCTATGGAAGAAATGATAATCCCTTTTGTAACTTTGACGCCAAAATAAAAAATGGAGTTTAATGCAAAATCCACACATGATTTAAAGCCTATTGCCACTCAAATTCTGAAAAATTTAAATCATAAAATTGTCTTATTTGAAGGTGAAATGGGAGCTGGCAAAACAACACTCATCAAAGAAATTGTGTACCAAATGAACTCTTCTGATGAAACTTCAAGCCCTACATTTTCAATTGTAAATGAGTATGAAACCAGTATGGGAAGTGTTTTTCATTTTGATTTTTACCGTATAAAATCAGAAGAAGAAGCGATGGATTTTGGTGTAGAAGAGTATTTAAACTCAGGAAATTACTGTTTTATAGAGTGGTCAGAGAAAATCAAAAACTTACTACCATTTGAACACCATTCTATAAAAATAATTGTAGAAGAAAATCAGAGAACCATTATTTTTGCGTAACTTTAAAAGATGGAAAACAGCGGAATCTACACTCCTTTCTCTCGCCAAGAATTGATACCAAAAGAAGAACGACTAGAAGTTAGTTTAAAAGAAGGAAAACTAAGCATTGGCATCCCAAAAGAAACACATTTACAAGAAAAACGAGTCAGCCTCTCCCCCGATGCCGTTCAAGTACTGGTTGCTAACGGACATGACATTACCATAGAAACCGGTGCCGGTGAGGGTGCCAACTATTCCGATCAAGAATATTCAGAAGCAGGTGCATCTATATCTTACAACACCAAAGATGTATTCTCCAAGCCAATTGTACTAAAAATCAGTCCTCTTAGTAAAGAAGAAATTGACTTGATGACTCCAAACTCATTTTTAGTTTCAACTGTACAATTAAACATACAAACTCGTAGTTATTTTGAAAAATTAGCTGCAAAAAAAATAACTGCTTTAGGATTTGAGTTCATCAAAGACGCTCATGGACATTTACCCGTAGTTCGCTTATTGAGCGAAATAGCAGGTACTGCATCTATCTTAATTGCAGGTGAACTCATGGCAAACAGCAATGGCGGAAATGGTGTTTTGATGGGAGGGATTGCCGGTGTACGCCCCACAGAAGTAGTTATTTTAGGAGCAGGAACTGTTGGTGAATACGCATCAAAAGCAGCATTAGGATTGGGGGCTAATGTTCGGGTTTTTGATAATTCACTAAGTAAACTTCGCCGATTGCAAACTGATTTAGGAATCAGAATCTCTACCTCTATGCTTGACCCAAAAGAGTTGAGCAAAGCAATCAAACGGTGCGATGTAGCAATTGGCGCACTAAGAGGTGATGCTAGAACGCCCTGTGTAGTAACCGAAAAAATGGTTCAGCACATGAAGCCCGGAACTGTTATCATTGACTTAAGTATTGATACCGGAGGTTGTTTCGAAACTTCAGAAATCACAACACACGACCAGCCAACTGTCATAAAACACGATATAATTCACTACGGCGTAACCAATGTTACTTCTCGTGTTTCACGTACATCTACAAAAGCGCTTAGTAATTTTTTTCTACCCTATTTACTTTCTATAGCAAAAGAAGGAGGGTTTGAGCATGTTATAAAAAATGATGCAGGACTACGCTCCGGAATTTATTTATTTCATGGACGAATGACGAAGAAAAAAATCAGTGATTGGTTTGACTTACCTTTTCATGACATCAATTTATTAATTGTTTAAATTGAATTAAATAAAACGATTCCTTACTTTCGCAAGAAAATAATTAAATTGAGATAATGAATTTTTGGAAACGACTTCGGTTTTACTTGATTGGTCTAGCTCTTGGAACAGTAGTAGTTCTAATCTTTTTCGGACCAAAAGCTACACAATGTACCTACTTTCCAAATTCGCGTGCGCTAGAAGAGTCTAAAATTTACCCTATAAGTTTTTCTGATCAAGCAAAAGAAACCATAGAAACGGAAGGAATAGACAGTGTTTTTCTTTACAATGAAATTTTGGGGAAAAGTAAAATCACAAACTTTGGAACAGAAGAAGTTCGCGCTACTCCTTGTAGAATTTATAGAGCAGAATACCGAGAAACAAAATCGTTTGATGTTGTTTTTCAAATTTGTAAAAAGAAAACGCTTATTGAGGAACTAAAAAAAATAAATTAGTAGAGCTAAATCATTACGAGATTACGTGTCCAACTGCTTGAATCAAATTTTCAGTAATTTCAGAAATTTCTCCAACACCATTGATTTCCACATACTTATCTTGCCCCTTATAATGCTGTGCAACTACATCTGTTTTTTTGTAATATTCGGCAATTCTCTCACGAATCACCAATTCATTTGCATCATCTGCACGACCACTCTCCTTTCCTCTTTCTAACAATCGTTTTACCAAAATTTCATCTTCAACAATCAACGAAAGTGTAACTGTAACCTCTGAATTTAAATCTTCCTTTAAAATTGCATCAAGTGACTCAGCTTGAGAAGTAGTACGCGGGTAGCCGTCAAAAATAAAACCATCATAACCAGAATGTTTCTTCAGTTCTTCACGAAGCATTTCAGTTGTCACTTCATCTGGTACCAAATGACCTTTGTCCATATAAGATTGAGCCAATTTCCCTAAATCAGTTTCATTTTTTAAATTATAACGAAACATATCACCGGTTGAAAGTTGTTTTAAATTAAATTTTTCTTCAAGAAATTTTGCCTGTGTTCCTTTCCCACTACCCGGAGGTCCAAATAATACGATGTTAATCATTTTTAGTTTTTAATTTGATATATATCCGGCAAATTTCTACCATAACCATCATAGTCTAGACCATAGCCTACTACAAATTTATCAGGTATCGTCAATGCGATTAAATCAATATTTAAATCTTTTTTATACGCATCCGGCTTATATAATAAAGTTGCTATTTTTATGCTTTTCGTATTTTTAGTACGCAAAACCTCATATAAATATTCCAAAGTATTTCCCGTATCTACTATATCTTCTAAAATAATAACATGCCTCCCCGTTAAGTCCATTGGAATGTCCATATGCAACTTCACATTACCGGAAGATGTTGTTCCTTCATAAGAAGCCATTTTCAAAAAAGAAATCTCACACTGCCCCGGATATTGTTTCAAAAAGTCACTCATAAACATCACAACACCATTTAAAACACCTATAAACACGGGCACATCATCTTTATGTTGTTCATAAATCGTGTTTGCCATTCGCTTTATAGCATGTTCAATTTCTTCAAAGGTAATATAAGGGATAAAGGTTTTATCGTGTATTCTAATTTCTTCCATAAGGTATAATGAGGGTCAAAACTACAAAAATTTTCTGTTTTCAATCAGGTAATTCATATTTTTAAACACAATAAGTAACTTGAATTATTCTTGTGCTTAAAAATTAAAGAATCGACTCTCTAACTCTTACCAGTTTCCGTAGTAAGTCTTCTAGTAAATCCAACTGTAACATATTGGCACCGTCACTTTTTGCATTTTTTGGATCTGGATGTGTTTCGATAAAAACACCATCAGTTCCTACAGCTATTCCCGCTTTCGCAATGGTTTCAATCAATTCCGGTCTTCCACCCGTCACTCCGCTTGTTTGATTGGGTTGTTGAAGCGAATGGGTTATATCTAGAATCACAGGTGCATAGTTTTGCATAACCGGAATCCCACGATAATCCACAACCAAATCACCATAACCTAGCATAGTTCCTCTCTCAATGATGGCAACATTTTTATTCCCAGAATCGGTCACCTTTTCCACCGGAAACTTCATACTTTCGGGAGATAGAAATTGTCCTTTTTTCAGCGTAACATGTTTACCGGTTTTTGCCGCAGTGACAACCAAATCTGTTTGGCGAACTAAAAATGCTGGAATTTGAAGTACATCCACATATTCAGCAGCTAATTCTGCTTGGTAAGGTTCGTGAATATCAGTTGTTGTCGGAACGTCAAACTCTTCACCTATTTGCTGAATAATTTTCAACGCTTTTTCATCTCCTATTCCAGTAAAACTGTCTATTCGTGAGCGGTTTGCCTTTCTAAATGAACCTTTAAAAATATACGGTATATTTAATTCTTCCGTGATTTTAATAATTTTCTCAGCAATAATTCTCGGAGTATCCTCATTTTCTATGGCACAAGGACCCGCTATCAAAAAGAAATTTGGAGAATCTTTATGTTTTATTTTTGGTAAATTCTGAATCATTTTACAAAAATACAATTTTTCCCTATTGGATAAATTATCATGAGTCAAGTAATAAGAGGGAGTAAAAAACAATTTATTCCACGTAGTTTTGCAGTCTATTATTTAATATTAATTTGAATACTATTCATCAAAATAAAATTACTTATTTCTCAAAAGAGGAAATCCAAGGAATCGAATTACCCAAAAAATTCACTTTTCCCTTTTACTATGAGCCACATCCATTGACTCAAATTGCCATTGATAAACTTCAAAGTTATTTGGAAAATGAATTTGAATCAGACCATAATTTTGGTTTAGATAAAGCACAAAATGGATTGATTATCGGAAAAATGTTTGGGGTTTTGGTTATACAAGATTTGGACGGAAATTTGGGTTATTTATCTGCATTTTCCGGAAAATTAGCCGAATCCAACAACCATGAAAAATTCGTCCCTCCTGTTTTTGATATGCTGACTGAAAATAGTTTTTTCAAAAAAGAAGAAAAAATTCTAAACAAATACAATCGTGAAATAGAAAAACTGGAATCAGACAAGGAATATATTCGGCTAAAAATAGATTTTGAAAAATACCAAAAGGAAGCTTCTGAAAATATTTCTGACTTTAAAAACCGGATGAAGAAAAACAAAGCTGAACGAAAAAAAATTCGCGAAGAAAAAAAGTTTATTTATTCACAAGAGGAACTGGTCAAGCAAAGCAATCTAGATCAGTTTAAATTTAAAATGTTGAAGGAAAGTTGGGCAGAAGTTTTGAGTTCATTTAAAGTCGAAATTGATTTATTTGAATTAAAAATCAGTTCTTTAAAATCGGAACGAAAAGAAAAATCTTCTGACTTGCAAAATCAATTATTTAAAAAATACTCATTTCTCAACAAATTGGGGAAAACAAAAGAGTTAGGTTTGATTTTCAAAGAAACAGTTCACGAAAAACCTCCTGCAGGAGCAGGCGAATGTGCCACACCTAAACTACTCCAATTTGCTTTTCAAAATAAGTTGAAACCGATTTCATTTGCTGAGTTTTGGTGGGGAGCTTCACCCAAATCTGAAATCAGAAAGCACAAACAATTTTATCCGGCTTGTAGTGGAAAGTGTCGTCCAATTTTGAAACATATGCTCGAAGGAATGGAACTAGAAGCAAACCCTTTACTCAAAAATTTAGGAGCTGAAAAGGAACTCAAAATCATTTATGAAGACGAAGATTTAGTTGTTGTAAGTAAGCCAACTGAGCTATTGTCAGTCCCAGGAATAGAAATTCAAGATTCCGTTTACACAAGATTACAGGAAATTTTAAACCCTGTAGAACCTTTGATCATTCACCGACTGGATATGTCCACTTCAGGTCTTCTCGTAGTTGCAAAAACCAAAGAAGCTCACAAAAAAATACAAAAGCAATTTCTAAAACGTACGGTAGTAAAACGTTATTCTGCTTTGCTAGAAAAAGAAATAGAAAAAGAGGAGGGTGAAATCCGGCTGCCATTGCGTGGTGATTTTAATGACCGACCTCGCCAATTGGTTTGTTTTGAACATGGAAAAATAGCGGCTACCAAATGGAAATTAATCTACCGAAAATATGGTAAAACAAAAGTTCATTTTTGGCCATTGACCGGAAGAACACATCAACTACGTATGCATGCTGCACATGAACTAGGGTTAGGTGCTCCAATCGTTGGCGATGATTTATATGGAAGCTCCGCAGACCGTTTGTACCTTCATGCTGCTTACCTCAAATTCTCTCACCCAACAACAATGGAAGTTTTAGAATTTGAAGTAAAGGAAAGTTTCTAAGTAACCGAATTGGACTAGTTCTAAATTTGTACTTTTGAACAAATTTTATTTTTACCAATATGAGTCCGGAAATTTATGAGTGGATTGGCTATGCTGCTTCATTTTTCATCGTCATGTCGTTTGTGGTAAACGACATAAAAAAAGTTAGAGTCATCAATATGATTGGATGCATTTGCTTTGTGATTTATGGTGTTTACTTTAAATTTTGGCCGGTAGTTATACCCAATGTTATTTTGATTTTCGTTCAATTGTATTATTTAATGATTAAGGATAAGCAAAAAACAAATGCCTAAACGCAAAATCATAACATCGGTTATCAACAACTATGATAGTGACCAACGTGTACAAAAAGTTGTCAAATCTTTACACAAATTTGGTTTTGAAGTAGAGGTTATCGCAACGAACTTACGCGGTAAACCCACTTTGAATTTCCCTTATAAAACAAATGTCATAAAGCTCTCATTTCAACATGGAATGCAATTGTATTTAGATTTTAATTTCAAATTATTTTTTCGATTATTAAATACAGTTAAAAAGGGTGATATACTTCTCGCAAATGATTTAGATGCCTTATTGCCAAATTATTTGGTGAGCAAAATAAAGGGGCTGGATTTGGTTTTTGATAGCCATGAAATTTTTTCAGAAATACCGACTTTACACAATCGGAAATTCAAAAAAAGTATCTGGAAATGGATGGAAAAAATGATGGTTCCTAAAATTGAACACTTCTATACCGTGAGTATGGGTTATGCAGATTGGTTTGAAAAACAATACCAGAATAGACCGAAAATCATAATGAATGTACCGGAAATAAAACCGAATATTGATTCAGAAATTACGGTTCAACTTCCAGAAATAAAACCTGGTAAAAAAATTCTGATTTATCAAGGAGTTTTGAATTTCAGTCGAGGAATTGACAAGATGATAAATGCCATGCAGTACATAGAAAACAGTCAACTGTGGATAATCGGGAATGGACCAAAACTAACTGAGTTTGAAAATTTGGTTAAAGAATTAAATTTACCTGAAAAAGTAAAGTTTATCGGACAAATTTCACCGTCACAGTTAAAATTAATTACACCAAAAGCAGACTTGGGGCTTAGTTTAGAAGAGGATTATGGAATTAGTTACCGCTTTGCGCTTCCCAACAAAATTTTTGATTACATCCATGCCGGCATTCCTATTTTGGGGACGAATTTACCGGAAATAAAAAATACGATAGAACAGTACCAAATTGGGAAAACCATTGAAAACCATGAGCCAAAACACATTGCAAAATTAGTGATGGAAATGTTAAATGAAGGAAAAGAACTTTATCAGGGAAATTTGCAAAAAGCAGCAGAAGTATTTAACTGGTCAAACGAAGAGAAAAAGTTAGAACAGATTTACTCTTCCTTTAAAGTTGAAATATAGCCGAGTTTGTACAATTGAAAAATGAAAAGTGAAGGACTTTCTGAATGTAAATTCTTCAACATTGGTTTTTCAAATTGCTTAAAGAAAAAAGCAATCAATTTTTTCAAACCAAGTCGTTCTATTTTTTTATAAACCTTTACCAACCTAATTTCATTTGCTATTTCCGGATGAGCTTTTATCATCCATTTAGCATTTTGAATTGATTTTTCAAATTTGCGTAAATAAACCTTATTTTCTTCTAAACCCAAGTGAAAAACAGGGTTATCAATATGCTTCACCTCAACCTGAGCATTTTCTAAACTCAATGCAAAAAAAGTATCTACATAACCATAAGATGCATGAAGAGTAGAAAAAGGATTTTCAAGAAATATTTCTTTTGGAATAAAAAAGTTACAACCTCTTATATTTAGGTACGGATTTTTTTGACTTTCCTCAGATGAGATTTCCTCGTGTCTTTTACCAAATTCCCAACGAAGTGAATACTTTTTTTCTTTCAATTCTTCGTATAAAATCCCTCCACAAATAACTTTCTGATTGGAGACAAATTCAAGGTATTTTTTTATAAAATTTTTTCTAACCGGAATTACATCACAATCTAAAAATAGTAGTGAATCAAACTTTGCTAGATTGGCTAGTTTATTTCTAGCTTCTGCATTGCCTACGTTTTTTTGTGACTGGACGTAACTGTATTGTGAAAGAGTAAGTTTTGAATTGACTTCCCTAACATTAAAATCAGAAGAAAAATCATCAAAAACCAAAATTTCAAATTCTAGATTCTGTTCTTTACATTGTGCATGAACTATTTTTACAAGTTCTCTAACATCCCAATTAAATACAGGAATTAGGACAGACAGCATTTTAGCTCAAGAATAAAGATTGGGACTCGGCAACAGAGACTTTTCCATCTTCACAACGGAACATCTTTGCAGGGAATTTCTGAATGATGTTATAGTCGTGCGTTGCCATCAAAACAGCTACATTTCTTTCTTTTGATAAGTTCAAAATCAAATTCATGATTTCCACAGAAGTTTCAGGGTCTAAATTCCCAGTCGGCTCATCAGCCAAAATCAATTGTGGATGATTCAAAAGTGCACGTGCTATGGAAATTCTTTGTTGTTCACCACCAGACAGTCGGAAAGGCATCATTTTCTTTTTGGAAATCATTCCTACACTTTCCAAAACCTCGTCAATTCTATCATTGATTTTCGTTTTGTCAGACCAGCCTGTTGCTTTTAAAACAAAAGCTAGATTTTTCTCAACAGTTCTGTCTAACAATAGCTGGAAATCCTGAAAGACAATTCCCAAATGTCTCCTTAGTATAGGAATCTTTCCTGTTTTCATTCCATTTAAATCTACACCAACCACCTTTCCAAATCCTTCATTCAAAGGTAAGTCTCCGTAAAGAACTTTTAGTAAACTACTTTTTCCACTACCTGTTTTACCTATCAAATAAGCAAATTCACCTTCTTTTAATTCAAAATCTACATTACTCAGTACCAAATAATTTCTTTGGTACACAAAGGCACGTTCTAATTGGATTACTTTTCCTGACATTTTAATTCTACTGTTTAATCGAACAAATATATAAAAAAGCCCGAAAGAAACTTCCGGGCTTGGTCTTTTTAATATAATATTAGCGATTATCGTTTAGCTCTCACTTCGCTAACCGTCAATTGCTTTCTGCCCCTTTTTCTACGAGCTGCCAAAACTTTACGCCCATTTTTGGTAGCCATTCTCTCACGAAATCCGTGTTTGTTTCTTTTTTTTCTGTTACTGGGTTGAAATGTTCTTTTCATCTGCCTATTCTTTACTACGTTTTCTCAAACGGAGTGCAAATATACTCCTATTTTCTTAATAGAAAAATCATTTTAAAAAATTTTCTTCCCAACTTCAATTTTTCTACATTTGAGCGATAAATCCAAACTATGCAAACGGATAGAAAACAGTTGGCACAACAAATTTTCTCAAAATTATCAGGCCAAAAGGAAAAACTGAGTCAGGAATTTAAAACAAACCGACTAATCCCTTACTTTTATATAGACGATTTACTGGACGAATCCTTGGTTTTGGAAATTTACAAAGTATTTCCTGCAAGCAAAGATATGATGCCTAAAAAGTCTATGCGTGAAAATAAATTGGTTTCAGCTCAGATGAACCAACACCACCCTCTTTTGGAAGAAATCATCTATGCTTTTCAAGAACCCGAAGTTGTGAAAATCATTGAAGAAATCACGCAATTTGATGAACTGGTTCCTGACACCCAACTCTATGCGGGAGGAATAAGTATGATGGAAAAAGGCAATTTTTTGAAACCGCATTTGGATAATTCACACGATATGGAACGAAATAATTATCGGGTGATGAATCTGCTCTATTACGTTTCTCCCGATTGGAATTTAGAAAACGGAGGGAATTTGGAATTATGGCATAATGGAATTGATGCACCGCAGGATACCATCATAAGTAAATTTAACCGATTGGCAGTGATGATTACCCACGATAAGTCGCTTCACTCTGTCAGCGAGGTGAAAGTGGATAAAAACCGATGCTGTGTTTCCAATTATTATTTCCGTGAAAAACCGGTCACAGACCATCCTTACTTTCATGTGACCTCTTTTTATGATACCAAGGACCATATGATGAACCGCACCGTGTTAAGCTTTGACCGAAAATTACGGAATTTCATCCGAAAGATTTTTCCAAAAGGGGTGGTGAAAAATCCACACTATTATGATAAGGACAAAAAATCTTGAAGCTTTTATGCCCCCTTATCCACATGGTGACTCGAACAGAAAATGTTGAAAACTCCCTCCACCTGTCATAGGTCATCCGACTTAAAAATCGTACTTTAGCACGTTAAAAGTAAAAAAACGCATTTATAAATGAATAATGACGGTGAAAAATTAATCCCGATCAACATCGAGGATGAAATGAAATCTGCCTACATCGACTATTCGATGTCGGTAATTGTATCACGTGCATTACCCGATGTACGCGACGGTTTAAAACCCGTACATAGACGTGTACTTTTCGGGATGTACGAATTAGGTGTTTTATCAAACAGAGGCTATAAAAAATCGGCACGTATCGTAGGAGAAGTACTGGGGAAATACCACCCACACGGTGACTCATCGGTTTATGACACTATGGTGCGTATGGCACAACCTTGGTCATTGCGTTATATGCTTGTAGATGGGCAAGGGAACTTTGGTTCCATAGATGGTGATCCGCCTGCCGCAATGCGTTATACCGAAGCTAGATTACAAAAAATTTCGGAAGAATTACTATCAGACATAGACAAAGAAACGGTTGATTACCAACTAAACTTTGACGACACCTTGGAAGAGCCAAAAGTATTGCCTACCAGAATTCCAAACCTGTTGGTGAATGGAGCTTCCGGAATTGCAGTAGGAATGGCGACCAACATGGCTCCTCATAACTTAACGGAAGTAATAGACGGAACCGTTGCCTACATAGAAAACAATGAAATTTCGACAGACGAATTACTTCACTATGTAAAAGCCCCTGATTTTCCGACCGGTGGTATCATTTATGGTTATAGCGGAGTAAAAGAAGCATTTGAAACAGGACGTGGACGAATTGTCGTTCGCGCCAAAACTAGCTTTGAAACAGTCAACGGTCGTGATGCTATCATAGTAACCGAAGTTCCCTACCAAGTCAACAAGGCAGATATGATCATGAAAACTGCAGATTTGGTAAAAGACGGGAAATTGGACGGTATTTCTGAAATCAGGGATGAGTCTGACAGAAAAGGAATGCGGGTTGTTTACGTACTTAAATCAGATGCCATCCCGAACATCGTTTTAAATCTACTGTTCAAACATACAGCACTCCAATCTTCATTTAGTGTAAACAACATTGCGCTAGTCAACGGAAGGCCGGAACAATTAAATTTAAAAGACATGATTTTCCATTTTGTGGAACATCGTCATGAAGTTGTAGTCCGACGTACGCAATATGAACTGAGAAAAGCAGAAGAACGCGCCCATATCTTGGAGGGATATATGAAAGTAATCGGCACCCAAGATGATTTGGACCGCGCCATTAAAATCATACGCGAGAGTGCTACTCCAGATGAAGCGAGAGTTTCCTTGATGGAGGCCTTTGACCTTTCTGAAATTCAGGCTCGAGCAATCCTAGAGTTAAGACTAAGAACCTTGACCGGACTTGAGATTGACAAAATCAAAGCCGAATACGAAGAGTTGATGAAAACCATCGACTATTTGAAAGAAATTTTGGGAAGCAAAGATTTACGAATGAAAATCATCAAAGATGAATTGATAGAAATTAAAGAAAAATACGGGGATGACCGACGTTCTGAAATTGACTATGCCGGTGGGGATATGAACATTGAGGATTTAATCCCGGACGAAGAAATGGTCTTGACCATCAGTCACCTTGGATACATCAAACGCACACCTCTTACAGAATACAGAAAACAATCACGCGGTGGCGTAGGAAATCGCGGAGCCACGACTAGAGATGAAGACTTTTTGGAATATATGGTTGTGGCAACAAACCACCAATACATGCTCTTCTTTACTGAAAAAGGAAAATGCTTTTGGATGCGTGTATTTGAAATTCCGGAAGGCTCAAAAACATCAAAGGGACGAGCCATCCAAAACTTGATAAACATTGAGCCGGACGACAAAGTCAGAGCCTATATCCGCACCCATGATTTGATGGATGAAGAGTATGTAAACAACAATTTTGTCATCATGGTAACGAAAAAAGGGATCGTTAAGAAAACATCTTTGGAGGCTTATTCTCGTCCACGTGTAAACGGAATTAATGCAATCACCATACGTGAGGGAGACCAATTGTTAGAAGCAAAATTAACCGATGGAAAAAGTGAGATAATGATCGCATCACTTTCGGGAAAAGCCATCCGTTTTGAGGATGAAAAGGTTCGTCCGATGGGAAGAACGGCATCCGGCGTTCGCGGAATCAATTTAGGCAGTGATGACAACGAAGTAATCGGTATGATTGTCATCCGGGAAAAAGAAAATGAGACTGTTTTGGTGGTTTCTGAAAAAGGATACGGAAAAAGGAGTTCCATTGAGGATTATCGAATTACCAACCGAGGTGGAAAAGGTGTTACGACACTAAATG
>JBKEAG010000090.1:0-4615 GCA_047972025.1 Moheibacter sp. | reverse complement strand
CATCAAATTTTTTAAAGTTCCAAATCAAATTCATTTAATCAAGTTTTGAATAATTAGCCAATAATCGTTCAAACATTCGTTGACCAATCACCCGTTTGAGTGTGATAGAAAAACGCTGCATGCTTTTACCTATGTGGTAATGGGGCTTTAGATTTTTTTTGTGAATTAGTTTATCAATGATCGGAGCTAGTTTCTCAGGCAAAGTTCCATGATGGACTTCCTCATCAATTAGCTGTACAAGTTTTTTATAGCGTTCTTTGTAAAAAGGAGAAACGGTGCTTTGGATACGACTTTCGGCAATGGAAGTTTTGATGTCTCCAAAATTTAAAGTGCTGATTTCTATTCCGGTATGGCTGTTTTCCAGTCGTACTGATTCTGTAATTCTATCAATGGCTGACTTGGAAGCTGAATAATACCCCCTAAACGGTAATCCATGATTACTGGCAATGGATGATACGTTTAGAATATATCCGGACTTTTGTTTTCGCATATAGGGTAAAACGGTTTGTATTGTATATATTACACCATAAATGTTGACATTCAATAGTTTGTCTAAATCCTCTTTACGAACATCTTCTATTGCTCCGAGCATACCGACTCCGGCATTATTTATAAGTACATCAATTCTTTCAGATTGTTTAATGATTTGACTTACTGATTGGAAAACATTTTCTCTACTTGTCACATCTGTTGCAATATGTTTGAAGCGGATATTGTCTTTTTTAGAACGAGATAAACCATAGACAGTATGTCCTTTGTCTAGAAAATAATTTGCCAATGTTTCTCCGATTCCAGAAGAACTTCCTGTTATAACGATTACTTTTTTATTCATTTAATGTAAAAATAACAATTGTATAATTCTCAAATAAGGCTTTTTGTTTTAGTAGAATTTCTGTACGTAAATTACCAAAGTCTTTTTCGTAAAACTTTTCTTTTGTGATGGCAATTGCGTCGTTATTTTGTTTTAGGAAATCTATGACTTCTTGTGAATTTTCTGCTAAAGGAAAAGTTCGTTGGAAATTAAACAAAAAAGCAGGGTCATAACCTTTGTACAGAATAGTAGGAGTTGAACTACTCATTACTCCTTTTGCCATGCTTACCGGGCTTTGTGTTACCAAACTTGGGTAAACAAAAGAGAAAAGTTCTACGGTCAAAAACATAGAACATAGTCCAATTGAAATCATACATTCTATCCATTTCTTTCGTTTTAGATAAAATAAAGCCGTAACGCAACCGGCAGGTAAAATGATGAGAAAGAGACTTGAAAAACGAGCTGAGTAGAGTTGAGTTTCCACGTATGTTAGAGCAATATATCCGGCAATTGGCATAGCCAAGGTAATAATGAACAATACCCATAAACTTAATTTATAATATTTAAGCGAAATTGATTTATCTAAAATACCATTTAAATAAATGGCTATTAACACAGCAATAAACGGATAAGAAGGCATGGGGTAGTTGGGTAACTTTGTACCGGAAATACTAAAAAATATAATAAAAATACTAGCAACAATAAAGGAAAATAATGTGAAGTCATTTGTATTTCGTTGCTTCCAGCCCTGCATGAAACCTTGTATAATAAAAAAAGAATAGGGGAGTAACCCCAAAAGAACAAAAGCCCATGTCACAAAAGGTAACCCACCATGTCCTTCCATCTCTCCACCAAATCGTTGTAAGTTATGTTCTATGAAAAAACCATGAGTAAACTGCCCATTAGTTGCTTGGTGTACAACATAAAACCACGGGAGTGCAATAGAAATGCTCAATGCTAGTCCAATAAAAGGATTGATTCTTTTTATGGAACTCCAATTAAAATCTCTTTTAAAAAGAAGAAAAGAAAGTATGATAATTCCGGGAAGCGCAATAGCTATCGGTCCCTTTGCCAAAACACCCAAGCCGAGTGCAATGTAGAATAATAACCAACTACTTCTTTTGCCAAAAAGATAAAAGTTATAAAACTGAAAAAGTCCAAAACTAACAAAGAAAATCAGATATGGGTCGGGTACAGCCAAGTGAAACTCTTGCATGAAAAAAATAGCTGAACATAAGATGAATGCTGTGATTAAACCAACCTTTTTTCCACTAAATTTTTTAGTAAAGTGATAGGTTGAAATTACAGTCATAACTCCAAAAAAAGCAGAAAAAAACCGAGCTGAAAAAGCATTTACACCAAATAGTTTATATGACAATATCATAAACCAATAATGTAAAGGAGGTTTATCGGTTCGCAATTCACCGTTAAAAGTAGGAGTTATCCAATTATTGTTCAAAAACATTTCACGAGCAGCCTCGGCATTTTTAGCTTCATCAAGAATATAAATTGGGTGTCCGCCTAAATTCATAAAACACAAAACACCTGCTGTCAGCAAAATCAGTGTATAATAGAAATATTCGCTTTGTGAATTAAGACTCATAGATTTTGTGTTATCTTCGCTTTTAATAATTTTGATTGCTAAATTAGTATAAAAACAACCTCAAAGGTGAAACAATCAATTTTTTTATTGGTATTCTCAATTTGAGTGTTATAAATTGAAACAATTGAATTGTAATAAGTTTTCATCAGATGACTTTTAAATATTAAATGAAGATGAATTTTCAAAAAGATAAGCTATCCATCATAATTCCGGTTTATAATGAAGAGGAAAATGTAGGACTATTGGTTGACCGAATAGAAACCGCTTTACAAGGAAAGAGTTATGAAATAATATTGGTAGATGACGGTTCTACAGACAAAACCCGATTGGAAATTAAAAAACTCAATAACCCTAACGTAGCACTTATAGAGTTAAAAAAGAATTATGGGCAAAGCCTAGCAATGGCTGCCGGAATTGACTATGCCAAAGGCGAATATGTCATCACAATGGATGGAGATTTACAAAATGATCCGGATGATATTCTGATGATGCTTGGAAAATTAAAAACAGAAGATTGGGATGTGGTAACAGGAATCCGTCAGAAAAGAAAAGACAATATCGTACGAACTTTTCCATCTAAGATTGCCAATTGGATTATCCGAAAAACAACAAAACTCAATATCCAAGACCATGGTTGTGCATTAAAAGTTTTCACAAGAGAAACCGCAAAAGACCTGAACCTATATGGAGAGATGCACCGGTACATCAACCTTTTAGCCTTCTTTAATGGAGCTAGAATTGCCGAAGTTCCGGTAAAGCATCACCAGCGTCAGTTTGGAAAGTCAAAATATGGATTGGGAAGAACTACGAAGGTAATAAATGATTTAGTTTTACTACTTTTTCAGCGCAAATATTTACAAAAACCCATTCATTTATTTGGTAATTTTGGGATGCTTTCCTTTGTTTCAGGTGGGTTGATTTTAGTATATTTGTTAATTATTAAATTCGGTTTAGGAGAGGATATAGGAAATCGTCCATTGCTGATTTTAGGTATCCTTTTAATGTTTGTAGGGATTCAATTTTTCACAACAGGAATTATCATAGATTTGCAGATGCGGACTTATTTTGAGTCACAGCGAAAACGACCTTACAAAATCAGAAAAATATTTGTTGGTGAAACCGAAACAGAAAAAGCAATTCATTACGGTTCTTAAGATTGTAGTCAGTATAGCACTGATATCTTTGGTGTTCAGTAAGCTAGACTGGAAACAAATTGGGGTTATGCTCAAAACAGCTAATCCATTTTACTTTGCTGGAGCAGTATTGATGTTTCTGATATCTCAGTTGGTATCTATTTTTCGGTTTAACTTATTTATCCGAAAGGTAGGCGTTCGAATTTCTTTTGAAGCCAATTCCAAATTATATTTATTGGGAATGTTTTACAATTTCTTCATTCCCGGAGGTGTAGGTGGAGATGCTTACAAAGCCTATATTCTGAGTAAAACACACAGTAAATCCTTGAAAAAATTGGGACAAGTAGTATTTTTAGATCGGTTTTTGGGAATCGTTGCTATTGGTTTTGTTACAAGTATTTTGGGAATGTTTATCACACTACCATTTCCATTATTTCGGAACAGTTGGGTACGAGATGTAGGAAGTCTTGGAACCCCTATCATTTTAATAATAGCCAATCGTTATGTCCATACACACAAATAGCGAGTTAATAGAGGTATTTACTATTCGGTATAGGTACAGGTTTGTCAATTGGTCTGTGTACTGTTTATTTTAAAATCTTTTCAAGTAGAAGGAAGTTATAGCATCTATTTACTTTTATTTCTAGTTTCGAGCGTACTTTCCGTCATATCTTTTGCAGGGCTGGGTATTCGCGAAGCAGTGTTTTACTATGGAGCAACTTGGTTTCAGTTCAACTCTGACACTTCGGCATCAGTAGCTTTGGCATTTTCTATCATTACAGCTGTTGTTTCCTTTATGGGAATTATTTATTTGTTCAAAAGTATTCCATTGAAAAAGTAATATAACATATATGGTTTTCAGTATTTTAATCTAAAAATAATTAAAATAACCGCATTGTGATATTTATCATGTATTGGTTTTTGGCATATTTTATGCTGGGAAAGCAGATAGTAAAAAAACATATTTTATGAAAAAATTATTTATTGTGTCTGCATTAGTATTGGGTGCAGCATTCTCTAACGCACAAGAAATTACAAAACCCCAAACATCAGAAAATGTTGGAAGTA
>JBKEAG010000057.1:0-3578 GCA_047972025.1 Moheibacter sp. | reverse complement strand
CAAGTGTAACGATGTTTATCCTTTTTCTACCTGTAGATTTTGTACGCATAATTTTTTTGAAAAATTAAGCAACAAAATTACGAGAATTATTCTGCATTTTGAAAATTAATAAATACTATAGAGTAGGTTATGAGTGTTGAGTTGGTGCAATACTCTTGAGAAAGAGTTTAAATTATAAATTTAAGATATAAATAAGCAAAGGAACTAACGAGCAACTCTCAACCCAAAAAGAATAATAAAAACCTGAACGTTTCTCGTGTGAAAATAAAACGAAATAGATAGAAATCATAACCGTAATTATCCAAGAAACTACAAAAATATTCCATTGATGAAATTCAAAATAGAAAAGAAATCCGGAAAGAATCAAGCATATAAGAGCAATAACCTTAGCACGGTTGACTCCTATTATTTGAGGAACTGTTTTCAACTCCCTTTCATCTGTTAGTTTATCGCGAATATCAAATGGAATAGTAATCCCAACCACAAAGAAAAATATAGAAAATAATAGCTTTTCAAACCTAAATATATCATGGTGTACCACCAACAAAAGTCCAACTGAACTTCCCGTCCAAACAAGTGCAATTAAAAACAGCTTTAACACAGGAACAGCACGTAACCCAAAATTCGTAAAAGGAAGTGAATATAGAAAACTAAGTAACCCTAAACTAGCCAAATAAATAAAAATACCAAACTCAAACCCTCTAGCGATTAAACAAATAAAAGCACCAAATAACCCGACAATAGTCAAAACAAAATGACTAGAAAGATTTTTATGAGAAGTCATCATAGAAATTGATGTACCGATTCGGGTAAAATTATAGATTGAAAGCGTTCCAAAAAAAGCAATTCCTATCACTTCCCAATTAAGTTCATATAACCCCATTTGGAAAAAAGCAACAAATCCGGCAAAACAAACAGATACCCAAAGATTTGTTTTTATAAGTGAATTTTCAATAAATTTTAGCATTCAAACAAAGATATACCAATATTAACAGCGGTTGATAAACTTTCATTTTTATTCCGATAAATATCGTAATTTTGGGCTGCATAAATTCACCGCAAACATACAAAATGAATACACAAGATTTTTCACTTCGTCACATTGGAACTACAAATGATGTGACAGATATGCTTTCCGTAATTGGGAAAAACTCAATTGAAGATTTGGTAAACGAAACTATGCCTGCAGATATACGGTTTTCGAAGCCATTAAATCTACCCAAAGCCCTCTCTGAGTACGAAATACTTCAACATTTAGAAGAACTTTCTGAAAAAAATAAAAAAGCAAGAAGTTTTATCGGTTATGGATATTACCGAACTATATTGCCATCAGTAATTCAGCGAAATGTCTTAGAAAATCCAGGTTGGTATACTGCATACACACCCTATCAAGCCGAAATAGCACAAGGACGTTTAGAAGCATTACTGAACTTCCAAACCGTTATTTCAGATTTGACTGGATTGCCTATTGCTAACGCATCTTTATTAGACGAGGCAACAGCTTGTGCCGAAGCCATGCACATGATGTTTGAAGCAAGAGGTAGAGACAAAAAAGAAGCCAACAAATTCTTTATAGTAGATGATATTTTCCCACAAAGTCTAGCCGTTTGCGAAACAAAAGCTCAAGGTTTAGGAATAGACATTGTAGTGGGAAATCCAACTGATTTTAACTTCTCAGATGAATATTTTGGAGCTTTGGTACAATACCCCGGAAAGTCAGGAAAAATCGTAGATTATACATCTTTTATTATAGATTTAAAAGAAAAAGGGATCCAAACAGCAATAGCGGCTGATTTGATGGCACTAACTTTAGTGAAATCACCGGGTGAAATGGGAGCAGACATAGCGGTTGGAACATCACAGCGTTTTGGGATTCCGATGGGGTATGGTGGACCACACGCCGCCTATATGTCTTGTACAGAAACGTACAAACGTCAAATTCCCGGTAGAATTATAGGTATATCACAAGACCGAAATGGAAAAATGGCATTGCGGATGGCATTGCAAACACGTGAACAACACATCAAGCGAGAAAGAGCAACTTCCAATATTTGTACAGCTCAGGTATTGTTGGCAGTGATGGCAGGATTTTATGCCGTCTATCATGGAAAAGAAGGCTTACAAAACATAGCTCAGCAAATTCACCAAAAGGCAGTCCGATTATACGATGCTTTGAATGAATTGGGATACAAAATAACACATGATTCGTTTTTTGATACAATTCAGATAGAATCAGAAGGAATTTCCAATGACAAATTCGAAACAAATAATATTTTACTAAACTTTTTTGAAGAAGGAAAAATTGGAATTTCGGTAGATGAAGTAGTTTCTGAGGAAGAGTTGGAAAAATTAATTGAAATTTTTGCTGAAATAAAAGGAAAATCCATTGATAAAGTTGGGTTTTCACAAGCACGAATTCCATCTGAGCTAGTTCGAATTTCAGACTTTTTAGAGAATGACATTTTTAAACTCTACCATACCGAAACAGAATTGATGCGCTATATTCGACGATTGGAACGAAAAGATTTAGCGTTAAATCACTCAATGATTTCGCTGGGTTCTTGCACCATGAAGCTAAATGCAGCTACAGAAATGCTACCGTTGAGCTGGAGTGGATTTAATTCAGTTCACCCATTTGTCCCAAAATCGTATGCAGAGGGATACCAGGAGTTAATCAAAAATTTAGAAGATTGTTTATCAGAAATAACAGGATTTGCAGCAACTTCATTACAGCAAAATTCCGGTGCGCAAGGTGAATATGCAGGACTTATGGTTATTCGTTCTTATCAAATTGATAAAGGAGAAGCACATAGAAATGTTGTGATAGTTCCCGAATCGGCTCATGGAACAAACCCAGCATCAGCAGCAATGGCAGGAATGAAAGTAGTTGTTGTGAAAAACTTACCGACAGGTGAGACTGATATTGAAGATTTAAAGGCAAAATTAGAAATTCATAAAGATAATTTATCAGCATTGATGATTACTTATCCATCTACTTATGGAGCTTTTGATTCGAATATAAAAGAAGTGACAAAATTGGTTCATGAAGCCGGTGGACAAATTTATATGGATGGTGCCAACATGAATGCACAAGTTGGATTGACAGCTCCCGGTATGATTGGTGCAGACGTTTGCCATTTAAATCTCCATAAAACCTTTGCAATTCCACATGGGGGAGGAGGACCTGGAGTTGGACCGATTTGCGTAGCAAGTCACTTAGCACCTTATTTGGGTTCACACCCGTTAATCAAAACCGGAGGAGAAAAGTCAGACACTGTTTATTCGGCAGCACCCTATGGCTCATCATTGATTTTAACGATTTCTTATTCCTACATTAGAATGTTGGGAGAGAAAGGACTGACAGCTTCAACTAAACATGCTATTCTAAATGCAAATTATTTGAAATCCCGATTAGAAAAATATTATGACGTACTTTATACTAATGTTAATGACGTTGTAGCACATGAGTTTATATTGGATTTCAGACCATTTAAAAAATTAGGAATTGAAGTTGTGGATATTGCAAAACGTTTGATGGACTACGGATTTCACGCACCTACGGTTTCATTTCCGGTTGC
>JBKEAG010000203.1:0-9479 GCA_047972025.1 Moheibacter sp. | reverse complement strand
TTATTCATATAGAAACGGATATTTATGTGGAACGTGATACTCAAAAAGGAATTTTAATTGGGCATAAAGGCGAGTCTCTAACGAAAGTAGGAAAAGAATCACGCGAAGATTTGGAAAAGTTCTTTAACAAGAAAATTTTTCTAAAGTTGTATATTCGAGTAAAGAAAGATTGGCGCAAAAAGGAAGGTGATTTACGAAGATTTGGATACTAGAAAAATCTCACCAAATTTTAATCATAATGAAATCTACATTTAGCAATTAAAACTTCTCCTTCTTTAAATTGATATATCAGTCTATGTTCACTATCAATTCTCCTTGACCAAAATCCAGCGTATTTATGTTTTAATGGTTCTGGTTTTCCGATTCCGTCAAAAGGGTTTCGAACTATTTCCTTCAAAAGTTCGTTTATTTTTTTTAACTTTTTTTTATCGTTTTTTTGCCAATACAAATAATCTTCCCAAGACTCGTCTACAAATACATACTTCATAGTCAATCTTCGATTAAGTCTTTAGCAAACCCCTTTTCTTTTTTTAGTTTCTCAATTGCAGAGTCTAATCTCATTTCATTTTTTCGAGAGGACAATTCATGGTTTGTCGCCATTAAAGAATTATACTCTTGTAAAGACATTATAACAATTCCTGAATCCTTACCACGATTAATAATCAAGGTTTCAAAATTTTTCACAACTCTATCCAAGTAAGTTTTTATGTCTTTTCTAAAGTCAGACACAGTTGTTATCTGCATAATATTGTGTTTTTTAAAGTACAAAAATATGTACAAATAATCATTTTTACAAGTTTTTTATATTGTAGCCAACTACATACTTAAAAACCTTTTATTTTATGAAAAATAAAAACTCATCGACAAACGCAAAGAAAAAGGTTGGTCGCAAATAGAAATGACACACAAACTCAACATGGAACAGTCGCAGTACAGCCGTCGGAAAAATGGGGCTACCCGCATTATGGAGAAAGAATGGGACAAAATAGCCAAAATCTTAGGCGTTCCCTTAGAAGAAATTTACGAACTGCATGACGGAGTCTTTAATTTTTCATGGAGACGACGCTACTTTCAATGACAATTCAGGTGGTCAAAACAACTACCGCAATATTCCCAACTATGTATTAGATACTATGAAAAAATACATCGAAAAGTTAGAGGAGGAAAACACAGTACTGTACTACAAACAGAAAACCAAAATCTGAAAAAAGTAATAGAAAATTTACTTGCTTTCCCCAAAAATGGTTTGAATTTTTTCCATCTCCAACCATGATGAGATTGGTCATTTAATTTTCTCAACTAAATATGTCTTTCTAATTTTGTAAAAAAACATGAATAATTTTAATTATACTTCCGCAGAAGACGCTCTTTCTGTTATAAAAAGTGGTAATCGAGTTTTTCTCCATGGTAGTGCTGCCACTCCTCTTTTTCTTTTGAATAAACTGCTAGATAAAGCAGGTGAGTTAAATGAGGTAGAGCTAGTTTCCATCAGTATGTTTGGTGACGTGGACTGGAAAAGACCGGGGATTACCGATAGTTTTACATTAAATTCTCTTTTTGTTTCTGCCAACATTCGTGAATGGGCAAATAGTTCACAGGGAGGGTATGTACCTATATTTTTAAGTGAAATTCCACTTTTATTTTCAAAAGGTTATTTACCATTAGATGTGGCAATTGTTCAAGTTTCTCCACCGGACATACACGGATTTTGTAGTTTAGGAACATCTATAGATGCTGCTTGGACTGCGGTACGGTCTGCAAAAAAAGTAATTGCTCAGGTAAACCCTAATATGCCAAGGACTTTGGGTGATTCTTCTCTTCATTATTCAAAATTTGAAAAAATGGTTTGGCATGAAAGTGAACTGCCTGAAATTGATTATGGTAGTAAAATGAATGATGTCATTACCGAAATTGGAAAAAATATTGCCGAATTAATTGAAGATGGCTCTACACTTCAAGCTGGAATTGGAGCAATTCCAGATGCTGTTCTTAAATGTCTGGACAATCATAAAAATCTGGGAATTCACACAGAAATGTTTTCTGATGGTGTAATTCCATTGATTGAAAAAGGAATTGTAAACAATGAACTCAAAAAGAACCATAGAGGAAAAACAGTAACTAGTTTTGTTGCCGGAACTAAGAAATTATATGATTTCGTACATGACAATTCTTCTGTTTCTTTTGTAAAAGTGAATCATGTAAATGACGCTGCTATCATTCGGAAAAATCCAAAAGTTGTTGCAATCAATAGTGCTTTGGAAGTAGATCTAACTGGTCAGATTTGTGCAGATTCCATTGGGACTTATCAGTTTTCGGGAATTGGTGGGCAAATGGATTTTTTACGTGGTGCTGCCTTGTCCGAAGGGGGAAAGCCAATTATAGCCATTCCTTCCGTTACCAACAAAGGCGTTTCTAGAATTGCACCCGTACTAAATAACGGTGCAGGTGTTGTAACCACAAGAGGTCATGCTCACTACATTGTCACAGAATACGGAGTGGTAAACCTTTATGGAAAAAATTTGAAACAACGTTCTAAATTACTCATCAGCATCGCTCATCCAGACCATAGAGAGACTTTGGAAAAAGCACATTTTGAACGATTTAAATCGCTATAATCGCTAAGCTCTTGCTCGTTTAAAGTAGAAATAGGCAGTTAAAAGTCCAAATACAACGTTGGGAGTCCAAGCAGCAACAAAAGGAGAAACATAGCCTTGTGTAGAATACGTTAGTGAAATTTGTCCAAAGAAAATATAGACAAATGCCAAGATAATCCCTAGTGCTAGGTTTAGTCCAATTCCTCCTCTTCGTTTTTGAGAAGAGAGAGAAAGTGCAAGAAGTGTCAGTATAAAGGTAGAAAAGGGAGTGCTGTTTCGTTGTTGTAACTCATTCATATAAGCACTTACACTTGCAGAACCTTTGAATTTTTGTTTTTGGATAAATTCACTTAATTCAAGAGAGTTCATGGTTTCTGCTACATAGCCTTCGGGAAGTATTTCATCCGGAGTTGCTTTAAACTTTCTTTTCAGTGTTACTTGGTAACCAAGACTGTCTTTGAAATCTGACTTTACACTTCTTATATATACATTCCGTAGAATATAAACGGAATCTTTTTCATCCCAATTAAATGGAGATGCCATGATTTGATAAATTAATTTTTCTCCCTCAAATTTTTGATACACAAAGCTTTGCCCTTTCTTTTCTATCCGATCATACTTTTGAGCAAAAATATATTCATCAGGAGAGATCTGAGAGGAAATTTTTTGCTTTTCATAGTATTCACCTCTTTTGGTATTACTCAAAAGGTATTCATACTGGTACTTATTCTTTTTTATGTTTGCCCATGGCAGTGCAAAATTATTTACAAAAAGGGCTGTAACCGCAATTCCGGCAGCCACAATAATATATGGAACAGAAATTCGGTGAAAACTTATTCCCCCTGCTTGTGCTGCCACAATTTCCGTTTGCATGGTAAGACGTGATGTGAAATAGATTACCGAAATAAATACTGCTACTGGTAAAAAGGTATTGACCAACCACACTGCCCAATAGGGGTAAAAATGAATCAAAGCATCCATTGGCTTGGAACCATTGTCTTCAATACGCGCTAGTTTCTGACTCAAGTCAATTACTACCGCAATTGTCGATAAAATAATCACCATAAAGAAAAAGGTGCTTATAAAGTTGCGGGTGATATATCGGTCAAATATTTTCAAGCTAGTATAATGTGGTTTTTAATTCTCAATTAAATTACAATCGTTGTCTTAGTTGGGGTACAATTTGATTTTTCCATCGTATAAAATCTCCATCTAAAATATGCTTTCTCGCAGTTTGAACCAAATCTAAATAAAATGCTAAGTTATGAACAGACGCTATTTGTTTTGCTAAATATTCCTCTGACACAAACAAATGGCGTACATAGGCTTTGGAGTAATGACTATCTACGTAGCTTTTTCCCATTTCATCTAACGGTGAAAAGTTGTCTTTCCATTTTGCATTTCTCATATTCATCACACCATTCCACGTAAAAAGCATACCATTTCGAGCATTTCGTGTCGGCATTACACAGTCAAACATATCTACACCTAGAGAGATACATTCCAAAATGTTCCAAGGTGTTCCAACTCCCATCAAATAGCGTGGTTTTTCTTTGGGTAGTATTTCTGTGACCAAATCAGTGATTTCATACATTACTTCTTCCGGCTCACCCACACTTAGTCCTCCAATCGCATTTCCTTCTGCTCCAAATTCTGCAACAAAATTAGCTGATTCTTTTCGTAAATCATGAAATGAATTTCCCTGAACAATGGGAAACAAGGTTTGTTCATACCCATACAACGGTGGGTTGTCATTTAACCAATTTCGACACCTATTCAGCCAACGGTGTGTAACGTCCATCGCTCGTTTTGCATCTTTGTATTCCACAGGAATTCCTGTAAGTTCATCAAACGCCATGATGATGTCAGCCCCAATATTTCGTTGAATTTCCATAGAATATTCTGGTGAAAACATATGGTAAGAACCGTCAATATGTGATTTGAACCGAACACCCTCTTCCGATACTTTTCTCCTATCAGAAAGGGAATAAACCTGAAAGCCTCCACTGTCTGTTAAAATCGGCTTATCCCAATTCATAAATTTATGCAATCCTCCGGCTTGGTTCAGAATATCAATTCCGGGACGTAGGTACAAATGATACGTATTTCCTAAAATAATTTGAGCCTTTATGTCTTCTTTTAATTCTCTTTGATGAACCGATTTCACACTTGCAACCGTTCCCACCGGCATAAAAATGGGTGTTTCTATATTCCCATGTGCAGTTGTGATTTCACCTGCCCTTGCTTTGGAATTGACATCAGATTGTTCAATTATAAAATTCATCACGGCAAATATAACCAATGTTTGTATTTAGTCATAGACCTTTAATTTCGTTATTAAAATTTATGCTTACCTTCAACAGCACAAATCCCAAATCAACATGAAAACAATCTTTACACTCTTCCTTGTTTGGACACTCTTCCTACCCTGCACAGCACAGTGGGTAGAACTCGACCTCGGCGTTACCGTCCCCTACTTTTCAGACGTGTATGCCATTACACCCGACATTGTGGTGGTGGTAGGTGCAAACGGCACTATCCTCAAAACTACAAATGGTGGTGAAATTTGGGCACAAAAACCTTCCGGTACGACCAATCACCTCAGTAAAGTACAGTTTGCCTCCCAACATTGGCTATATTATAGACAATTCAGGTACACTCCTAAAAACCACGGATGCTGGGGAGTCTTGGACATCTATTGATACTGGGCAAACAGTTTCTTTTTATGGTATATCTTGTGTAAACGAAAACATAATTTATATTTCTGCATATCAAGACTATATATTTAAAACTGAAGATGGTGGAAATAGTTGGGATACTTTCTCTTTAGACTCTTATTTTATAGATCGTTTGCAGTTTTTTGAAAGTGGAGTTGGTTATGCACATATTGGTGACGGTATAATATCAAAGACAGTGAATGGTGGAGAAAATTGGCAGGAATTAGGAGGATGGACTCCATCCTTTTACTTCTTAGATGAATTAGTTGGATTTTTATATCAAGGAGGTGTGTATAAAACTATAAACGGAGGAAATAATTTTTCTCAATTAAGTAGTGGAATGTGGAGTGTTATGAACGATACTTTTATTATTGATGAAAATAATATATGGGGACTTTTTCACTTGAATTACTAAATGGAGACCCTCCTCAATATGGTATTATAAAGATAGATGGTACTCAATCTTATGAAGAAACAGTTGTTATTATGAATCGCCCAGAATACGAATTATTATCTATCTATTTTGCAAACGAAAGTATTGGTTATGTCGTTGGTATAAAAAATGATGTTGGAACAATTTGGAAAAACAGTACTGGAATTAACACCATGAATACTGTCGAAAATAACTACTCAGTTAAAGTGTACCCCAACCCCACTTCTTCTGAAATCAACATTATTTTAGATACACCCAATACAAAGGAATATATCGTTTCGCTTACAGACATGACCGGAAAACAAGTATATACTAAAAAAATTAGTAACGAAAATAACTTGAATATTGATGTCCAAAAATTCCCAAAAGGAACGTATATCTTGAAAGTTAATAACTATTCCTAAAAAATCATCATCAACTAAAAGTATTTTAGCAAAAAATATTTTTTCCTAGTTTAATAATTCTTCAAAACAGATTTCTACACAAAAAACCGAGATATTACTCTTTCTACCTAATGTGTCTAATTGTAAACTAGAACACATAACAACTGTAGAATTTACACAATAAAAATTCTTTTCATTTTATATTTTAAACCTATTTTTGCAAAAAGAAATAATAAAAAACTATGGAATTAGGGAATTTTGACTGGCTAATAGAAGAAGTCACAAAATATGGAGTTAAAATAATCGGGGCTTTACTTATACTAGGTATTGGATTTTGGTTAGCGGGAAAACTAAAAAACATCATCCGAAAACGTATGGTAAAACGTGGCATTGAGCCTTCTGTTCGTGAATTTCTACTACCCATACTAGACATTGTTTTCAAAGTCTTGGTCATTTTAACTGCTGTAAGTACAGTAGGGGTTCAAATGACCTCTTTCGCCGCAATTTTAGCAGGTCTTGCTGCAGGTATTGGTCTATCCTTACAGGGAAGTTTATCCAATTTTGCCGGAGGATTACTCATAATCCTTTTTAAACCTTTCAAAGTAGGTGATACGATAGAAGCCATGGGGAAAATGGGAACGGTAGAAGCCATTAGCATTCTTTACACAACACTTTTGACTCCTAAAAACAATACTGTTATCGTCCCTAATTCAAGTTTACTTAACAACCCTATTGAGAATTTTTCACTTAAAACAACACGTAGAGTAGATGTCAATGTAGGAATTGCATATAGTGCAGATTTTGACAAAACGCAAAAACTACTAAAAGAGATGTTGCAGAATGAGTCCTATGTTTTACAAAATGAACCTACAACCGTTGAAGTTGTAGCTTTTGGTGCAAGTAGTGTGGATTTAACCATTCGCTGTTTTGTGAAAAATGATGACTATTGGGATGCCTATTTCAAGATATATAAAGAAACGAAAGCTGTCTTAGACAAAAACAATATTACAATTCCATTCCCACAAACTGAAATGCGTATTCTCAACAATGATAATCCGAAAATTGGTTAATGAAACAATTCATTTTCTTACGTTTCCTTTTATTCATTAGCTTTACTGTCAACGCTCAATCCGAATGGATAAAAAACCATTTAGAATCAGACTTTTATAAAAATCAATTTACAGGTTTTTATTTGTATGATTTAGGTTCTAAAAAAGAGTTAGAGAATTATAACGGTGAGAAGTACTTCACACCGGCATCTAATGTAAAAGTACTTTCACTATATAGTGCTATGAAGGTTTTACCTGATTCTATTCCGGCTCTTCGGTACGAACGAAAAGGGAATGATTTGTACATTGAGGGATTAGGAGACCCTACTTTTCTCCATCCGGAATTTAAATCCGTCTCCAAAGTTTTAGAGTTTCTAAAAAAAGAAGAAGGAAAAATTTACCTCTACTGGGGGAATTTCGAAGGTACTCGTCTAGGTTTAGGTTGGGCTTGGGAAGATTATGAGCTTACTTTTTCTCCTGAACGGAGCGAACTTCCCATGTATGGAAATATCGCAACCATCAAAAAAGGGAAAGGACATCCATCTGCTTATCCTTTAACCTTAGCAGACTCTGTGAGATATGAAGAAAGTTTATTTGCTCGGGATTTTTATACTAATCAATTTAAATTGGGTTCAAGAAATGGCAACAGTACAAAAGTACCTTTTGTTACCAAAGACGAACTCATTCGGAAAATGCTTTCAGAAGTAGTTGGAAAAGAAGTGATTCTGACCGACAAACCATTATCTAAAAATGCCAAAACCTTATTCAGTTTACCCTCTGATTTGGTTTATAAACGCATGATGGAAAAAAGTGACAATTTTTTGGCAGAGCAAATTCTACTTATGGTTTCAACCAAGATTTCCGGTAGTATGAATACAGAAAAAGCAATTAATTATATTTCCACCAAATATTTAAAAAATATTCCTCAAAAACTCGTTTGGGTAGATGGTTCAGGGCTTTCTAGATACAATTTATTTTCACCAAAAAGCATGGTTTATGTATTGGAAAAGCTAAATAATGAGTTTTCAGAAGAGCGTTTATTCAACATCTTTGCTATTGGTGGAAAAGCCGGAACACTAAAAGGAAGCTATGGAGGAAATCCTCCCTATATTTATGCCAAATCGGGAACGCTTTCCAATAATTATTGTTTAAGTGGTTTTCTTAAAACAAAGTCGGGGAAAATGTTGGCCTTTAGCGTGATGAATAATCACTTTCAGAAAGAAAATTGGCAAGTTCGACAACAAACACAAAAGCTACTTGAATATATTCGGGATAATTATTGATTACTAATTCCTCCCAATCAAATCAATATTTGCGCTTCTACCAATTTCTTTTACAACATAGACTCCGGCAAGTTTATCATGTAAACATTGATTATGACTATCAAAAAAGAAGAGAAAATAGCCAATAAAAAAGGTAAGCAAATTCAGCCAATCAGCAAAAAATCGCCCCGTCGCTTGTCCAAAAGAAACCTGCCGACCGTTGTCGCTAATTAGTTTGATACTCATGGCTTTTTGACCAACAGTTGCTTGGTCAGGGCTACTTTGCATAAAACTCCAATAAAGCCATGGACCAATGAAAGGAAGAAAGGAGCTAGGAATGAACATAATTAGCACATCTAAAAACCTAGCTAAAAAACGATCCCCAAAACTAGCGTATCTATACGTTACAATGTTTAGTCCATCATCTACTTTTAGGGTCTTATTGGGTAAAAATTGGATTGTTGGATTCATTTAATCTATTTCTTTTAAATATCGGTAAAATTATATTGCACTATTAACATATAGATCCTCAACTAATAATTCTGCAGTTCGCTCTGATGCACCTGCTCCGCCTAATTTTTTTCGAAGTTCTTTATAGTCATTTAGTATTTTAGAACGAGTTGGTTCGTTTAGAATTTTCGTCAATTCTATTGTTAAATTTTTTGAGTTTAATTCATTCTGAATCAATTCTTTTACTACTTCTCTATCCATAATCAAATTTACCAAAGAAATATACTGAATGTATTTTACCACACGTTTTCCTATCTCATACGAAATCCTACTCCCTTTGTAACAAACAACTTCCGGTATGTTGAGCAATGCCGTTTCCAAAGTTGCTGTGCCTGATGTTACCAACGCCGCTTCTGAGCAACGAAGCAAATCATAAGTTTCACCAAAAATAACTTTTACACCATTTCCTGCCACTTCTTTATAAAAAGATTCTTCTTGTGAGGGAGCTCCAGCCACTACAAATTGATAATCCGGGAAGTCTTTTTGAACGGCTAACATAATGGGAAGTTTTACTCGAATTTCCTGTTTACG
>JBKEAG010000101.1:0-1998 GCA_047972025.1 Moheibacter sp. | reverse complement strand
AGTCCATCATCCAGCCATGATTTTACCTGTCCATATACATTGGACTTCCAATCGTTTTTGTGTCCATCTAAAATCCATTTTTTTAGAAAATTTTCATAGTCATTCAGTGGTAAATACCAGTTTTTTGTTTGTTTCAAAACAGGAGTATTCCCACTCAAAGCAGAACGAGGATGAACCAACTCCGTGGGACTAAGCGTTGAACCACAATTTTCACATTGATCACCATACGCATTTGGGTTTTGACACTTTGGACACTCGCCAATGATGTAACGATCTGCCAAAAACTCTTTGGCATCTTCATCATAAAATTGTTCAGATACTTCTTCTATAAATTTTCCTTTGTTGTATAAATTGAGAAAAAAATCTGCTGAAACTTCGTGGTGTTTGGGTGATGAAGTTCGGGAATAAAAATCAAAGGAAACACCAAATTTTTCTAATGTATCTTTAATCAAATAGTGGTATTTGTCAACAATTGCTTGTGGTGTTGTGTTCTCTTTCTTAGCCCGAATTGTAATGGGGATTCCATGTTCGTCTGAACCACCTATGAAGGCTACGTCTTTTCCTTTTCTTCGTAAATACCGAGCGTAAATATCTGCCGGAATATAAACTCCTGCTAAATGTCCAATGTGGATAGGGCCATTTGCGTAAGGCAGAGCTGCCGTAAGTGTATAACGATTTTGATTACTCATATTGACAAATTTGCGTGTACAAAGATAGGTTAGTTCCAATTAAAAATGGAAAATTAGAAATTATATTGTCTTATGGATTAATTATCATCTTTTGAGTAGTTCTTTCTATGAAAATTTTTATACATTTAAGCCTTATGGCGACAACACCTGAACATGATGAGCGAATTGCAAAAATGACCTTTGCCTCAGTATATCCGCATTACATCACAAAAGTTGAGAAAAAAGGCAGGACTAAAGAGGAACTGAATCAGGTGATAAAATGGCTTACCGGTTTTGATGATAAACAGCTTCAGAAATTTATTGATGAGAAAGTTACATTTGAAACATTCTTCAAAAAAGCACAATTAAATTCAAATGCAAAACTTATCACCGGAGTAATTTGTGGTTATAGAATTGAAGATATTACAACTCCTTTGACTAGGCAAACTCGGTATTTAGATAAATTAGTAGATGAGTTAGCAAAAGGAAAAAAGATGGAGAAAATTTTGAGAAATGGATAATTCAAAGTCCATTAATGCCTAGAAACTTTAAATAATAATATTCGTTTTCGGGCAACATTATTTTTAGTTCCCGGTTTTTCTTCATTGTCATCAAATTCGTCTATAAACTCAGCTGTGTAACCTAATTGATTGATTTGTTCAATTTTTGAATCTTTTGAATCATTGTTAATTGAAATTAAATAAAATGAATTTTCCGTAGGGTAAGTTGTCGGTTTATCTTTATAGATTTCGGGAATGATTTCTCCGTATTTAAACCAAATTTCAGGAGAGTAAGCATCTATTCCGTAGAGTTTCAACCCACTGGACTCTATTTTTTCTTTTTGACTGATGAAACTTTTAAAGTTTGGATTGCTGTAAAATAGTTGGTCAATAATCGGAATCCCCAATAGCATAGTAGAAGCAACAAAAAGAACAGTGTATTTGAATACTTTTGTTAAATTAAATTTGTTAAACAAAGAAAAGAGCATCAAAATTCCGATAAGAAAAGACACAATTGAAAAAGAAATAGAATAAAAACCAAGTGGAACTTTTAATAAGAGAAACAGAATGAAAGGTACAGCCAAACTTAGTACCCCAATAAGTCCAAATGAAAAATAAACCAATCCTTTTTCCCACTTTTTCCAGATTTGGTTTTGTATCAAATAATACAAATAAAACCCAGTTGTAGCAGCTAGTGGAATCATCAGCGGAAAAAGGTATCTTTCTTTTTTAGAAGGAATTAGCGAAAGTAATATAACACAGATAATTGTCCACCAAAAGAAAAAAGTATATGATTTGGGCTGTGAAACTTTCTTTTTCATATACGGAAA
>JBKEAG010000162.1:0-39952 GCA_047972025.1 Moheibacter sp. | reverse complement strand
TTTTGGGATAGAACGCGAAACCGTTCACAACTTCTCGCCTCTATCATTGCTGCAAAAAGCAGACGGTCAACAAATGCCATATTTCTACTTCCATCCTTTCTACAAAACTTCATCAATTTCCCTACGTAATCATCTGCTCGTTCACGTCCGAGTGTATATCCTCTTTTTTTTATAATTTCATGCACCATCTGAAAGTGCTGCATTTCTTCAATTGCTATTTCAGTCATGCTTGATACTAAATCTTCATGTTCAGAGTTATTTACAATTAAAAAAATAGCATTTGAAGCTGCTTTTTGTTCACACCATGCATGGTCTGTGAGGATTTCTTCTATATTCTTTTCGGCAATATTTGCCCAACGAGGGTCTGTGGGTAATTTTAGTCCTAACATTTGATAAAAGTTTTTACAAAAATCGGATATTTGAATGATGAATCAAAACAAAGTACTATTTATTGGACTTGTTTGGCCCGAACCGACCTCTTCTGCAGCAGGAAAACGAATCTTGCAATTGGTTGATTTATTTATCTCTCAAAGTTTTGAAGTCATATTTGTTTCCTCTGCTACCAAAAACGAAATGAGTGCTGACTTAGAGTCTAGGGGTGTTAGGGAAAGAAAAATTGAACTTAATGATTATGAGTTTAATGAGTTTGTCAGAAATATGAACCCTAGTATTGTTGTATTTGACCGTTTTGTATCTGAAGAACAGTTTGGCTGGAGGGTACGACAGGAATGCCCAAACACTTTTCAAATCCTTGATACAGAAGATTTACATTTACTTCGTTCTGCAAGAGAAAGAGCGTATAAAAAAAATGAAACGGCTAATCCCTATAATGAAATTTCAAAAAGAGAAATTGCTTCTATTCTACGGTGTGACCTTAGTTTGATGATTTCTGAAATGGAAATAGAATTGCTGAAAAATAATTTTCAAATTCCCTCTTTTCTATTATTTTATCTTCCATTTTTAGAAAAAATAAGGACTGATTATCTATTACAATTAAAAACTTTTGATGAACGAAAGGATTTTGTTTTTATCGGTAATTTTTTACACGAACCCAATTGGCAAACCGTTTTGTACTTAAATCAAGTTGCTTGGCCAAAAATTAAAAAAATTCTTCCCAATACCAATTTACATATATACGGTGCCTATCCTAGTCCAAAAGTTTTTGGGTTGGGCGATGTAAATAAAGGTTTTTTTGTCCACGGAAAGGCTGATAATGCTCTGGAAGTAATTAGAGAGGCTAGAGTTATGCTTGCTCCACTCGTATTTGGAGCCGGACAGAAAGGAAAATTTATAGACGCTATGACTGCCGGAACTCCTATTGCTACTAACTCTATTGGATCAGAATCTATGTTTGACTCTAAAATTCCCGGTTTTGTAGAGGATGATTTGGATGAATTTATCCAAAAATCTGTTGAACTTTATCAGAATGAAAGTTTATGGAAAAAAGCTCAATTAAATGGGTGGGAAATTTTGCAAGAAAAGTTTGACAAACAATTATTTGAAACTACTTTTTTTCAGAGAGTTAATGAAATTCAATCAAATTTACTTCAACATCGTAATCAAAATTTCATAGGGCAAATTCTAAAAATCAATCAATTTAATGCTTTGAAATATATGAGTTTATGGATTGAAGAAAAAAATAAATAAACCGGAAATACTGAATATTTCCGGTTTAAATTTAAAAATACTTTACCTTATTTTTTCACCACTTTTAGCATCTGAACTCCGGTAGTATTCTGAACTTTTATCAAATAAACACCTGAATTTAGAAATGATAAATTGATATTTTTCTGCTGAGCAGATAGTTTTTGCTGATATACTAATTTCCCTGTCAAGTCATAAATTTCAATATTTTGAATCTTTTCATTTGATGAAAGGGTTAAAATATCTTTAAATGGATTTGGGTACGCTTCTGTAATTCTTTCATTACTAAAATCATTCGTTGCCATCATTGATTTAGTTGTTACTAAAAAATCATCCATAAGCAGTGCATTTGCTCTTTTTTGTAAATGAGGTGGAAACTGTGGATTGTCATATATTTCGGAAATGTAGTGAATGGCAATGTAAACATCTTGATTGCTATACTCGTCTAAATCAATTGCAATTTCAGTCCACTCCGTATTTGTAAAGTAATCTCCTTCATAAACTGGAGGAAAAGCTATAAAACTATCCGGTTCTGTATCTGTAGTTGAAATAAGTACTTCAAATTTCTCATGCTTTTGATTGTTCATATAAGCTGATTTCACATAGAAAGTCAGTTTATTTTCTTCTTCTCCAAGTGTAATTTGGGGAGAAATAACCCAATCGTTGTTGGCCGGCATAAGGGCTGCAAACATACCTAATACTTTATGACGGGTTCTAGGTTCATAATTTCGTAAATCCGGAATATTTATTTCTGCTGTGGCAGGTTCTGCTTCTGAACTATTTATAATTTTTGCTGCAAAAGGATGTCCTATATTATCCGGAAATGATACTCCTGTAATCCCCATTTGATTTTCTTCATCTAAATCAATTAATGTCCAGTCTCCCACATCGGTGTAAGTCCAATCATCATAAAGTTCAAAACTGTCAAAATAGATTGTGTCAGTCTCTTGCCCCATTGCAGTAAAAAGGGTAAGAAATGAAATAGTAAATAAAAATTTTCTCATAATTGTGTTTTTTAATGTTAATAATTAGCGATTAAATTAGAAAGAATTAATACTATAATCAAGAGTTTACCTTTATAAATTCCTGAATTTATAAAGGTAATTAACAACATAATTTACTTGTAAACAGATGATTAAACTCATATAATAATAAATACCAATTTAAATCTATTTTAACTAAAAAACTAGATTATTTCCTAAATTAAAATAGAATTTAACATCAGAATACCATTCATTATTTTACCTTAAGAAACAATTAACAGACTTTTGTGATGATTTCTCTTATTCTTCTCTAATTTTGATTTCGAATCAATTTACAATTAACTCCAAAACACCTTTTTAATATGACTAAAATTTTTACACTTTTTGCTTTTTTTGGTTTTTGTATTCTTAATGCACAAGAAAAATTAATTATTGAATACGAGTCTAGACTTGAGTTTGATGCTGAATCTTTTGCCAATAATGTTACTACTTCAGGAGACCGAAAAGTTAATAATCAGGAAATTGTAAATGCTTTAAAGGAATCCATGACAAAGCCCAATTACTACACTCTTTCTCTAACTCCCAATGAGTCTGAGTTTAAATTTTTAGAAAAAATTGAAAACGAACAACCTACCGAAGGGCATATGAAAGTAAAAATAGTAATGGGAGGAATGGGTGTAACATATAAAAATCTACAAGAAAATATAAGTCTAAAAACAGAAGAACCCTACAACAAAAATTTTCTTGTAAATGACACATTGCAAAATTACGATTGGGCAATTACAAAAGAAACCAAAGAAATTTTGGGATACGAAGTTCGAAAAGCAACTGCCACGATAGATAGCACAAATTTAGTAGAGGCTTGGTACGCTCCGAAATTACCCTACAAAAATGGTCCTGAATTTTTCCAAGGATTACCTGGTTTAATTCTCGAAGTACAGTCTCATAAAAAAAATGATATGACACATACTTACAGAGCCATTTCTCTAAACATAGATACTGAAAACAAACCTATTGAACGTCCTAAAAAAGGAAAATCCATTAGTCAAAAAGAGTTTAAAGCGTTTATGGATGAACAATCAAAAAAAATGCAAGAAATGTATGGGGGTGGTATTGATAAAGATTAAGAAAAAATACACTCATATGTAACAATTTGATTATAGTCAATACTTATTAGAAAAAATTCCTCCATGAATAAACTTTCTATTCGACTCCTATTTAGTTTACTTTTATTAGCCACTTTTAGTAATGCCCAAGAAACTTGTAAATTACGTGGTGAGATTCGTGATAGTATTGGATTCCCTGTATATGATGCTTCTATTTCGGCATTTAATTCAAAAAGTGAGGGAACAGGCTTTACGTTTACGGATGTTGATGGTTTTTTTGAACTTGATTTACCTTGTGGTGATACTTATGATGTAGAAGTAGAGCATTATCAGTATAAATCCTATTCAGAAAATGTTTTAGTCGATAAATCCAAATCTGTTAAATTTAAATTAAAAGACAACACCATTACTCTAGAGCAAGCTGTAATCAATGCAAAAAAACCTATAACAGTAAAAGGAGATACCATAGAATATGATGCTGACTCATTTCGAACTACAAAAGATGAAAATCTAGAAGATATTTTAAAGAAGTTACCCGGATTACAGGTTGAAAATGGAAAAGTTTACTATGAAGGAAAAGAAATCAAAACCATCAAAGTAGGTGATAGAGAAGTATTAGGAGGAAACACCAAGCTTCTAACCAAAAATCTACCGGCAGATGCTATTGATAAAATTCAGTTAAACAAAAAATTCAAAGCAAATCCCTTTGCTAATTCACTTCAAGATGATGAGGAAGCTATGCTCAACATTGAACTAAAAGAAGATAAGAAAAGCCTATTATTTGGAAATGCTACAATTGGAGGAGATACTGACACCCACTCAGACATTCAGTCCAAACTTTTCTATTTCAGTCCAAAAACCGATGGTACTTCTATTACTGACTACAACACCTACGGAAAGGAAGTACTAACAAGTGAAGATTATTTTTCATTTCTTGGAGGGATTTCAGAATTGATGGAAGAAGGTAGTAGTTTTTCACTTCGGGACAGATCCAACAACATTATGCTAGGTACAACCCAAGACGCTACCGAAATGAGTTCATTTCTAAGTGCTTTACATTTTGGGTATGAACCCAACAAAAAAGTTTACACCAATGGATTTGTTTTATTCAACAACAACCGGCTTAGCTACAAATCTACACAGGAACGAATTGGTGAAAACACACTTCGTGATGAAAAAATAAATCACCAAAAGCTACTCTCTACTCTAGGAAGAGTTCGTTTTGACTATACACCTGATTCTAAATCACAATTGAAATACCGAGTTAATTTCAACTATATGGAAAACGAAAGTGAGCAATTTGCCAATACGTACCTTGATGAAATTTCAACCGGAAACCGTACTAACTTTTCTGACAATACAAATTTCAGTCTGAGGCAAAACCTATCCTACATCCGAAAAGTTGGTCGTGATGATAACTTGGGACTATATGTTCGCCATCAATATACAGAAGAAAACCCTGATTTATTAATTCAATCTGATATGCTACCACTAACAATTGACAGCATTCAGTTTTTCAATTTAAATCAAGCTAAAAATTTAGTCACCCAAAATCTCCAAGTATATGGTATTTACAATCATTTACTTACAAATACTAGCAATATCCGTCTGAAACTAGGTTCTAATTTTAGTTGGCAGAATTTAGAAAATTCAATTTTTGAGAATAGAAATATAATCATACAGCCTAACTTTCGCACAGATTCTGATTTTAATTATACTGAACTTTATGCAGACTTGACATTTACAAAAAAATGGGGAATATTTAAGTTTGATTTGGGAGCCGGACTACATAATTTCGATGAAAAAACAAATACTCTTACTAATAAACAATCTCTAAATCTTACAAAAGTATTACCACATCTTAGTATAGAAATAAGACCCAATAATGCACACAATATTAATTTAAATTACAATCAACAATATAAATTACCCAATCTGACTGATTTATCAGACGGTTATACTGTTCAGAATTACTATTCCATTTATAAAGGATTTCTAGGACTAAATGAATCACTTTACCATAGTGCTACTTTCCGGTACAGCTATTTTAACTCATTTAGTTTTCTAAGTATTTACACTGGAGTCACATATAACCAAATGGTTGACAACTTTCAGAGTGCCTCTGTCATGAACACTTATCCACAAATAAATTCACTTATTAATAATGCAGAAGATGATAAATCTTTTAATGCCTATTTAGGTTTCAATAAGCGCTTTACACGTCATTACTCTCTACGATTTAATGGAAACGTAAATTATTTAGACTACTTTACTTCCATCAATAATAATTTAACGAATACTACTTCTTTAACTCAAAACTATACACTAACCAATAAATTTAAACTCAAAAAGAAAATAGAGCTAGATATAGGGTTAAACTATACACAAAGTGATTATGAGTCATTGCAAAAAAATGATTTTGCCACCTGGCGACCATTTGGAGAGCTTGCTTGGTCTATTTCAGAAAAACTACTATTTCTGTCTGATTACTCTTATAGAATTCAATACCAAAATAATAATTTAATTAATGAAAATCAAGCCTTAAACGCCTCAATTCGTTACAATGTAGCCAAAAGTACTTACCTAACTTTATTAGGTGGAAACTTACTAGGAAACGATACTTTAGTTAGTTCTAGTTTTGACTCTAGCACCAACAACACCATTGTCAATACACGTGAGTTACTCGGGCGGTATTTCATTGTCCAACTTCGCTATAAATTTTAAATATTTATAACTCATGACAAAACAATTACTCCAAGAAGAAAAGCAAACATTCATTACATTACTGAAATCTCGATTTGAAAAAAATATACACCGTCACCCCAATACAAACTGGGAGAAAATAGAGTCTAAATTAGATTTACACCCAGAAAAACTTTGGTCACTATATCAAATGGAAGAAACCGGAGGAGAACCAGACGTTGTTGAACTTCTGAATGACTCTATAAATATTGTCTTTATTGACTGTTGTTTTGAAAGCCCTAAAGGACGAAGAAGTTTATGCTATGATCAAAAAGCATTAGATAAAAGAAAAGAGCATAAACCCGAAAATAGTGCAATAGAAGTTGCTAAGTCTATGGGAATTAAAATTTTAAATGAGGAAGAATACCGCTATTTACAAAATATAGAACACTTTGATACCAAAACATCAAGTTGGATAGAAACTCCAAATGAAATTCGAGAAAAAGGAGGTGCTGTTTTCTGCGACTTCCGCTATGGTCAGGTTTTCTTATATCATAACGGTGCTTCTTCTTACTATGCTGCTAGAGGGTTCAGAGGAATTCTATTTGTTTAAAATTACATTATATTAGTATTTGTAATTTTGATTTTCAAGATCTTTAAGGTTTTAAAAACCTTAAAGACTGATGATTGATTCAAAAATATCTTTTTCAAATTTCCACACTTCGCAATCGTAGTGCATTACCAATAACTGATACCGAGCTAAAACTCATGGCTAAGGCAGCAATCATGGGCGACAGTAAAATACCAAACACAGGAAACAATAATCCAGCTGCTACAGGAATACCCAATGTGTTATAAACAAGTGCGAAAAATAAGTTTTGCTTAATGTTTTTCATCACAGCATTACTTAAATTTTTAGCTTTTACAATACCTTGTAAATCTCCTTTAACTAAAGTAATGGTTGCACTTTCTATGGCTACATCGGTTCCGGTTCCCATAGCAATACCTACATCACTTTTTGCCAATGCCGGAGCATCGTTTATACCGTCACCTGCCATAGCTACTATTTTCCCGAGTTTTTGTAATCGTTCTACTTCTTTTAATTTATCTTCAGGTAACATTCCAGCTTTGAAATGTTTTAAATTCAATTGTTCAGCCACTGCTTTTGCCGTATCTTGATTGTCTCCCGTTAGCATGATTACTTCAATTCCTTTATTTTGAAGTTCTTGAATAGCTTGTAAGCTAGTTTGCTTAATTTTATCGGCAATTACAATATAGCCAACAACTTCTTTATTAATAGCTAAATACGAAACTGTTTTGCCTTGCTTTTGATGTATGCAAACTTCATCTTTCATTTCAGTAGTTATAACTGCTTGGGCATATTCCATTATTTTTTCATTTCCTAAAGCTACTTTTTTAGTGTTCACAATTCCGGCAACTCCCTTTCCGGTAACTGCCAAAAAGTGATTGGTTGGTAGTATTTCAACTTTTTGAGTTTTACCATATTGAGCAGTAGCCTCTGCTAATGGATGTTCGCTATTGTTATTTAATGAAATAATGTATTGCAACACATCTTTGTCGGTATAATCATTTTGAAACGCCATTATCTTTTCTACGGTTGGTTTCCCTTCAGTAAGTGTTCCGGTTTTATCGACAATTAAGGTGTTTACTTTGTTCATTTTTTCGAGTGCTTCGGCATTTTTAATTAAAACACCATTTTGAGCTCCTTTTCCAATGCCAACCATAACCGACATAGGTGTTGCTAAACCCAATGCGCACGGACAGGCAATAATTAATACCGCAATAGCATTGACCAAAGCAAATACGTATGCCGGACTAGGACCAAAAATTGTCCAAACTATAAATGTGATAACTGAAATTAAAATAACAATTGGAACAAAATGTCCTGAAATTTTATCAGCTAGATTTTGAATAGGTGCTCTACTTCTACTTGCATCATTTACCATTTTAATAATTTGCGAAAGCAAGGTATCACTTCCTACTTTTTCGGCTTTCATTAAAAATGATTGATTTCCGTTTATAGTTCCACTACTTACTTTATCATTAACTATTTTCTCTACCGGAATGGGTTCTCCGGTAATCATAGATTCATCTATGCTAGAGTAACCTTCAGTTATTGAACCATCTACCGGAATTTTTTCACCCGGTTTTACACGTAAAATATCTCCTAATTCAATTTTATCAATACTTACTTCTATTTCTTCATTATGAACAACTTTAGTAGCTTTATTTGGTGCTAATTTTAACAATTCTTTTACTGCAGAATTAGTTTTGCTATGCGCACGGGCTTCTAAAAGCTGTCCTAACAAAACCAATGTTAGAATTACGGTTGTAGCTTCAAAATATACATGAACCGTACCGTATTTAGTTTTGAATTGTTCGGGAAAAAAATCCAAAAAAAACAATCCGAAAACACTAAAAACCCAAGCTACACCGGCACCAATGGCAATAAGTGTAAACATATTTAAATTTCTAGTTTTGATGCTTTTAAAGCCACGTTCAAAAAACATCCACGTTGCATAAAATACTACCGGAATGGATAAAATTAACTGTACCCAATTCCAATATTTTTGCTCCATAATATTGTACAACGGATTGTTGGGAAGCATTTCGCTCATAGCAATTAAGAAAATAGGTAAAGTAAATCCAAGTGCTATTCCAAATTTTTTAGCTAATTTTTGATAGTTTTTTTCCTCTGCCGACAAATCAGGTTGTTTCGGAACTAAATCCATACCACAAATAGGACAAGCTCCGGGTTCGTTTTGTATAACTTCCGGATGCATTGGGCAAGTCCATTCGGTTGTAGCAAAGACCGTTAAATTTTGCTCTTCAACCAAGTCCATTCCACAAACCGGACAATCGCCCATTTTATCATAGGTTTTATCGCCTTCACATTGCATTGGACAATAAAAAATACCTGTTCCTATTCCTTTGGATTTATCTTTTTTTTTAGGTTCGTGAAGGTGATGTTCACCTACATTATGAATGCTATATCTATCGCTATCATTGGCTAGAGCTTCTTGAAAAGTTGTTAAAGGAATATGTTTTTCCACTTCAATAGTAGCTTCAGCTTTTTCTAAATTAACCTCAACATTGGTAACTCCTGCTACTTTGGCTAAAATTTCTTCTACGTGGCTACGACAGCCATTGCAACTCATTCCGTGTATATGATAAGTGTGTTTCATTTGTTTCGGTTTTTGATATTACAAATTTCAGAAGATAATCAGGAAGAAACTTATATAATTATGGATAAGATTTATATGTTTTAAAATAGTCAAAGCTATTTCGAGTATCTGTTTAGACTCACAGTACTATAAGACCTCACAGGTTTTAAAAACCTGTGAGGTCTGTAAAATAAAAAATTACTTGATACCTTATCTAAGAATTACAATTTATCAATCTGTATTCGTTTATTTCCTTTTAATTTTTTGAAGTAAGAAGGAGAAACTCCTGTAACTTTTTTAAATTGACTGCTTAAATGAGCTACACTACTATAGTTTAACAAATCAGCTATTTCAGTAAATGACAATTCATCATAAACAATGAGCTCTTTTACTTTTTCGATTTTTAAATTGATAAAATATTTTTCAATGCTGATACCTTCTACTTCTGAAAACAAATTACTGATTTTACTGTAATTTTGATGTAATTTTTCTTTTAAATAATCGGAAAGGTTTAAACGAATATCATTATTTTTATTTTGAACTAAATCAATTAAAATAGTTTTTATCTTTTGAATGAGCTGTGTATTAGTATTGTCTAAAATTTCAAACCCAAAAGTCTCTAAGTGATGTGCTATTTTAGTTTTGTCAGAAACAGATATATCATCTGCTAAAATTACTTCACCTAACTCTACTAAAGTAGGCTGAAATCCTAATTTTTCTAGTTCGTTACGGACAACCATAATACAGCGGTTGCAAACCATATTTTTAATGAATAGTTTTGGCATGAAAAATCTTTTTTACCTAAAATCAGGTTTAAATGGATTCTCAAAATCATATCCCAAACTAAATAAAATTCCATTTCCAGCTTCCTTGACTATATCAGAAATTCCTATATCATAAGACATTCCCATCTTTAGCCTTCCTATTTTAAGTTTCATTAATGGAGAAATACTTAATCCCTGCACTCCATTTTTATCTATATCTCGTCGGTATGAAACGCCTAAGTCTAACCCTTGCTGACTTTCTCCAAATGCTATATGAGAAATTAAATTTAAATCAAACTGACGTTCCGAATTTGAATTTAAATTCATCACAACTGAAGGATCTATCCTTATTCCCTCTGTTATATAAATTTGGTATCCTAATATAAAATAATACCATGCTGGTAAAGGCTCTATTCCATTGGCAAATGCTTCATTACTTCGTAGTGGAATATCCAATATGGACACTCCTCCAAAGGCTCCTGCATATTTAAAAGACACTCCTATATTGAAATAATTGAGACCATAGCTATCATCTGTCAATAAAGGATCATTTGGATCATTAACAATAACCTTATCTAAGTCCATGTTTTGCTGAAAAAAATTATAAGATACTCCAAATGAAAATCTATCTTCTTCTTCATTTAATTTATAATCACGGTCTGAGTTTATCGGAATATGATAAGCTGCGGATAAATTTGCTCCCCTCAAACTAGAAAGTCCATTTTCATCATTGAACACATAAAACCCCAAGGCTAGTCTATCTATAATCGTAGTATGTACACTCAAAGTCTGTGTATTTGAACTTTCGGGTAAATCTGTCCATTGATTTCGGTAACTCCCCGTTACACTTAAAACTTCCGGACTAGCTCCTGCATATGATGGGTTTATTAGATACACATCACTCACCAAATAGTGTTTATAAAATGGCAAGCCTTCTTGTGCCATTAAACTCAATGGAAATAATGTAAGAATTGTTATAAATATTTCTCTTCTCATAACAGATTACTCTATTATTTTTTCCTTAAAAATTAAAAATCCATCAAATGTAATAAAACCAATAAAGTCTTATAGATTATTTTGATAAATTCTATTTTCTTCTTCCTAAATTTGCTTTTTCATAAAAAAAAGAAAGTATGAACAATCCACTTTTATATAAATTCCAAACTCCATTTGATAGTATCCCTTTTTCAAAGATTAGTAACAAGGATTACTTACCTGCTTTTGAAGAAGCAATTAAAATAGCTCAAAAACAAATTAACATTATTTGTGAAAATTTAGAAGAACCGACCTTTGAAAATACTGTTATATCCTTAGAAATTAGTAGTGAAAAATTGAGTATAATATCTTCTACTTTTTTTAATCTACTACATGCTGAAACGAATGATACTATGCAAAAAATAGCACAAGAAATTTCACCAAAACTAGCTGAGTTTTCAAATGATATTCGTTTAAACCCTATATTATTTCAGCGAATCAAAAAAGTATACGAGCAAAAGGATACATTAAATCTAACAAACGAACAACTCAGACTACTCGAAAAAAATTATACAAACTTTTCACGAAACGGAGCAAATTTAGATACAAACAAGAAGAAAATGCTACGTGAAATTGACAAAGAACTTTCTAAATTAACTTTACAATTTGGACAGAATGTACTAGCTGAAACAAATGCATTTGAACTTCATCTTACCAACCCTTCCGATATAGAAGGTTTACCCAATTTTGTAGTAAACGAAGCTGAAAAAGAGGCACAATCTTGCGATAAAGAAGGATGGATATTTACACTACAGGCTCCAAGCTATATCCCTTTTATGACATATTCTCAAAACCGAAATTTACGAAAAAAACTTAGCTTAGCTTATGGAAAGCGTGCTTTTCAAAAAAATGATTATAACAATGAAATGATTATTAAAAAAATTGTAGAATTACGATTAAAACGAGCTAACTTACTTGGATATGATACACATGCTGATTTTGTTTTGGAGGAACGTATGGCTAATTCACCTAAAATTGTAACTCAATTTTTAAATGATTTACTTCACCAATCTAAACCATTTGGTGAGAAAGATATAAATGAATTACGAAAATTGGCAAAAAGTACTGATAAAGTAGATACTTTGGAAAAGTGGGATCATGCCTACTATGCAGAAAAGTTAAAAAATCTGAAATTTAGTTTTTCAGAAGAAGAGTTAAAACCTTACTTTTCTCTAGATAATGTTATTAAAGGAGCATTCTCTATTGCACAAAAACTATATGGAATTCAGTTCAAAAAACGAAATAATATAGACAAATACCATACAGATGTACAGGTTTATGAGGTTTTGGATAATCGTCAAAATCATTTAGCTTTATTTTATACTGATTTTTTTCCACGAAAAGGTAAAAAAGCAGGTGCCTGGATGACAGAATTTCGTGGACAATCTAATGTAAATGGTAACAATAAAAGACCCCATATTTCTATCGTTTGCAACTTCACAAAACCAACTGATAATAAACCTTCTCTTTTAACTTTTCAAGAAGTTACAACTCTATTTCACGAATTTGGGCATGCACTTCACGGTATATTGGCTAATAGTACCTATGAAAGTCTTTCCGGAACTAATGTTTATTATGATTTTGTTGAACTCCCTTCTCAATTCATGGAAAATTATTGTTATGAACCTGAGGCTTTAGCTCTTTTTGCTCGGCATTATAAAACGGATGAAATCATTCCACAGGAGTTAATAGAAAAAGTGAAAAATTCTGCGAACTATATGGAAGGCTACCAAACAGTCCGACAACTAAGCTTTGGACTTTTGGACATGGCTTGGCATGGACAAAACTCACTAAAAATAAATTCTGTATCAGATTTTGAAAACGATATTTTTACCTCTACCGATTTATACCCAAAAATAGAAGACACCAATATGAGTGTCGCCTTCTCTCACTTATTTAATGGTGGATATTCATCCGGTTATTATTCCTATAAATGGTCAGAAGTGTTAGATGCTGATGCCTTTGCTTATTTTAAAGAAAAAGGAATTTTTAATCCTGAAATTGCTTCTAAATTTAAACATTTACTACAAAGTGGTGGAAGTGTTGACCCTATGGATTTATACATCAAATTTAGAGGAAAGAAACCTAATAATAAGGCTCTATTAAAAAGAGCTGGATTTTTAAACTAGTTTAATTTAATACCTAACAAAATTTTAAAAATATCATTAATATACTGATAAGTTGAATTAAAAACCTATGACCAATCATTTCTGATAATTAGACATCATCAAAATTTATTTTAATTTTATTGGTTTTTGGTCGTGAAATACAAGCTAGAATAAGCCCCTCTTCTCTATCAGAATCTGTCAAAATATAGTTTTCACCTAGTAAAACTTCACCTTCTTCTAGTCGACACATGCAAGTACTACAAACACCTCCTTTACAAGAGTAAGGTGCTTCTATCCCTTCATCAAGCATAGCATCAATTAAGTTTTTTTCTCGATTCCAAGTTAACTTACAAATCTTACTATCTAGCTCTACCGTTACTTCTACATTTTCCGGTGAATCCATTTCTTCCGGTAATATATCAAGAGGAGTCAAATCAGAGGTAAACAACTCAAAATGAATACTTTTCTTTGGTATTCCAGCCTTAAATATTTCTTCAGCTATAGTTTGAATCATTTCATTTGGACCACAAACCACTGCTTCATCTACTTCATTTATATCTACTAATTGGTTCAGTATCAACTCAAATTTATGCGCATCCAATCGTCCTTCAAACAACCAATCAGGCAATTTATACTGAGTATAAAATAAATGTGGAAAAAAATTCAATGAATTTTCACTTTGAATCCTCTCAATTTCTTCCTTAAACATAACATCTCCAGGAGTTTTATTTGAATAAAATAAATAGAAATTCACCCATTTCTCTGTTTGTAAAGTATATTTTATAATACTTAAAATTGGTGTAATTCCACTTCCTGCAGCAAATGCTAAAATAGTCCGTTTTTCATCAGGTTTACTAGGAATTCCAAATCGTCCATTAGGAGTTGATACATTTAAAAAATCACCTTCTTTTAATTCTAAATTTAGAAATTTAGAAATATTTCCATTAGCCACAGCTTTTATTCCAATCGACCATTTATCATCTAGCGGACTACTACAAAGTGAGTAATCCCTCCTCTTCCCATCTATATCTAGTGTGATATATTGCCCGGCTTTAAACTGAAATTTAGATTTTAATTCAACCGGAATTTCAAAGGTAATTTCAACAGAATCAGGTGTTATTTTATTAAGTGATTTAACTTGTAATTTATGGAAATCCATTCAAAAATTTATTTTTGCCAAAAGTAGGAATTATCAATTAATTTTTTTATTGTGTATTTACGTTTATATAACCTTAACAAATTTATTGAACTAGAAATATTCATTTAATTCCTAAATTTGTACACTTAAACTTATACATTGAGGTATTTTTTAGAACTTGCTTATAGTGGAAAAAACTATTTCGGATGGCAAATACAGCCAAAACAAATCAGTGTACAAGAAGTTCTGCAAAATGCACTCTCTACCCTACTTCGTTCTTCAATTTCTATAATCGGAGCCGGAAGAACCGATACAGGAGTTCATGCAAAAAAGATGTTTGCTCACTTTGACTATGAGAAAACACTACCTATAAACTTAGTACATCGTCTCAATGCCTTTTTACCCAAAGATATTGTAATTCATAAAATTCATTCTGTAAAATCTGATGCACATGCTCGATTTGATGCAACAGAGAGAACTTACCACTATTTGATTCAGCTCGGAAAAGATGTGTTTAACTTTGAGCAATCATGGCAAATTAATCAAAATTTAAATATTGAATGGATGAACAGTGCCGCAGAAAGATTAATCGGAAAAAAAGATTTTAGCAGTTTTGCTAAACTTCACACAGATGTAAAAACACATATTTGTGATGTGAAATTTGCCAAATGGAATCAAGACTCTTCTGAGTTAAAGTTTACTATCACTGCCGATCGATTTCTTCGCAACATGGTTCGTGCAATTGTGGGAACTTTAGTTGATGTAGGAAAAGGTAAAATAAGTTTAGAAGAGTTTAGTCAAATCATTGACAAAAAAGACCGTAGCTTTGCAAGTGCATCAGCTCCGGCAGCAGGTCTGTTTTTGGTTGATGTCATTTATCCAAATTGTAACTTCATAAATGAGTAATTCTGATAAAGGTTTTGACTATTCCGGACTTCGGAGAGTTATAAAAGTAGGAATGCACTACCGCAAACTTTTCATAGCCGTAGTCATTATTGCAATACTGAGTGCTATTGTTTCCTCTGTACGTCCTTACTTGATTGGAACTGCAATCGATACGTTTTTTGTATTAGATGAATACAGAAATCCAATTCCAAACCTAGAAGGTCTTTCTATTTTCTTAATTTTTTTGGGAGGAATTCTTTTATTAGAAATTCTTTTTAACTTTAGTCTCATTTATTTATCAAATAAAATCGCTCAAAAAGTAATCCGATACTTACGTGTCCGGTTGTTTAATCATATTATCAAATTCAAACTTTCATACTTTGACCGGACTCCTAACGGGGTACTCGTTACTCGTTCCGTATCAGATATAGAAACCATTGCTGAAATTTTCAATAATGGAATTTTAACTCTGATGGTTGATATGCTACGAATGATCATCATCATTGGAATCATGTTTTATATGAATTGGGTGATAGCCTCTATTGTTATCCTCATTTTACCATTGATGATAGTTATTACAAATCTGTTTCAAAAAGCATTAAAAAATGTTTACCAAGCTGAACGTACCGTTACAGCAAAGCTCAATACTTTTGTTCAGGAACGACTCACCGGAATGAGCATTGTTCAATTATTTAATCGAGAAGAAAAAGAATTAGAGAATTTTAAAGACATCAATAGAGAACTTAGAACTGCGTTTCTAAAAACAAATATTTATTTCGCTCTACTATTTCCTGTGGTTGATATTATCTCAGCCGTTGCCATTGGTTTATTGCTCTGGTTTGGTGGAATACGCTCTACATTACACGGTGATGTATCCGTTGGTGAAGTCATTGCGTTTATCTCTTACATTACTATGATTACACAACCTATGCGACAAATTGCTGATCGTTTTAACTCTATTCAGAGAGGTCTGATTGGTGCTGACCGTGTTTTTAAAATATTAGACCAAAATGAAACTCTTCCCAATCAAGGAAAAGAAATACTTAAAAATGTAAAAGGAGAAATTCAGTTTGAAAATGTCACTTTCTCTTATGTAAAAGACAATCCTGTAATCAATGCTATTTCATTTCACTCAACACCTGGACAAACCATTGCAATTGTCGGTGCAACCGGTGCCGGAAAATCCACTATCATTAATCTATTAAGTCGATTTTATGATATAGATTCTGGTGATATAAAAATTGATGGAAAAAGCATTTACTCTATAGAGTTAAGTAATCTTAGAAACCATATTGCAGTAGTTTTACAAGATGTATTTTTATTTAATACAACTATTTATGAAAATATAATTCTAGGAAATGAACATATATCAATTGAACAAGTCCAGCAAGCTGCAAAGGAAATTGGAATCCATGACTTTATCATGGGTTTACCCAAAGGCTATCAGTCAGAAGTAAATGAACGAGGAGCTAGTTTATCTGTTGGGCAACGACAATTAATTTCATTTTTGAGAGTCTATGTTTATAACCCTGAAATATTGGTTTTAGATGAAGCTACCTCTTCCATTGATACTGAATCCGAACTTTTGATTCAGAGTGCAACTGAAAAACTAACCAAAGGACGAAGTTCTATTATAATTGCTCATCGACTTTCTACCATTCAACAAGCTGATCAAATATTGGTAATGGATGCCGGAAAAATAGTAGAAAAAGGAACACATGATGAATTACTAAAAAAAGAAGGCTACTACCAAAACCTTTATGAAGTCCAGTTCCAATCCACTAATACCTAAGTTTTTAACTTTTTATTTTTAGTATTAAAAATTTTATTACTTTTGTCAAAATAAAAATCAATTAAAAATGAAAAAATTATTTTTAGCTATTACCGTAATCGGTTTAGTCTCCCTAACTTCTTGTAAAAAAGAAGAAACTAAAGTAGAAGAATCAACTGAGCAAACTGCAGGTACTGAGGAAACCTCAACTCCTGAAGAAGCTCCAGTTACTAAATCTTCAAACTCAGATGTACCTGAATTTAGTAATGCTGATATTCAAAAATTTGCTAATGAGTACAATACTTTTTACCAAGAAATGATTGAAGCTGCTAATTCTGGTGACGCTACAAAAATGCAAGATTTACAGGCAAAAGCTATGGATTGGAGTACAAAAGTTGCCGAGTTAACACAAACTATGACTCCGGAAGATCAACAAAAGTTCTCTGAGTGGGCTCAAAAATTAGCTGCTCAAGCTGTTGGTCAATAAACTTTTGACTTACTATAAAATTTAAATCCTCCATAAGTTGGAGGATTTTTTTTATCTCAATAGAAGAAAATAAAAACAAAATTTATAAAGAATTAAGAAATTTAAGTATGTCTAATCTGTCTTGAGTAGATAAATTTTTAAACCCTTCTTTTGACTCTTCTGCTTCTCCTCCATGCCACATAATAGCTTCTGTAAGGTTTCTCGCCCTTCCATCGTGTAAAAATTCAGTATGACCATTTACAATTTGCTGTAAACCAATCCCCCAAAGTGGGCGTGTTTTCCACTCCTGTCCATCAGCTTTGTAATCAGGTCGATTATCAGCTAATTCTTCTCCCATATCATGAAGTAGTAAGTCGGTAAAAGGATAAAATTCTTGATTTGATAATACTCTGATTGGTGTATTTCCTGTTTTTTGTTTTGGAACATGACAAGAATTACAATTTAATTGCTGAAAGACTTCATATCCTCTATTTACTTGTTTATCCCCAACATTCCTTGCTGCTGGAACTGCTAAAGTTTGACAATAAAAAACAGCTTGGTTTAGTATAGTTGTAGATAACTCAGGATCATCTTCCAATCCATCTGAATATTCATCAAACAAAAAAGCAAAACTAGTTATTCCCATATCTTCATGATAAGCAGAAGCTATTTGAAGCTGTAATGTAGGTGTATTTGCTTTCCATCCAAACCTACCTAATTCTGTTTGCTGTGTAATTGGATTCCAAACATAATTTGGCTTTCCACTTATACCATCCATATCATTATCTGACTCATCTGACAATGCTAGAATATCTAGTTCATCAATAAACTCTAATAATCCTAATCCGAAGACCGGAGGTGCTATTCTTGGAGAAATCATCATATTACTAGGGAGCGGTACAGATGAATTGGTCATATAATAGTTGGGTTTTCTTAAACTTACAACAGTACCATCTGCCAATGTTTCTGTAACTTCCTTCCAATCAACATTATATTCCATTTCTGGTTGGTAATTATAAATAGCATGATTTTGTGCTTGCCCACCCAATCCGGGAACGGGGTTTGGACCTAAATGTTCACTTGCACCCGGAATACTGATTCTAAAAAGTAAACCTGAAAAACTATTTATCTGTATCGGAAATTTTGCTCTGCCATCTGATGGATGGCATTTTATACAAGATGAATTATTATAAACCGGTCCCAAACCTGGGTTCAATGGTGCAGGTGCTGTGACAAAAACTCTATCAAAATCTGTATCTCCTAGTAAATGTCTTTCCAAGTCTGTTCCCTGTAAGTTAGGTGCCGGAGAGCTATAAGCAATGTTGGACATAGAGAAGATAGTCGTTTCTCCTCCTGCATACTCACGACTCATGTCTATAGGCTTTCCTATTTCTCCATCATCATTATTACAAGAAATATTAGCTAGAAAGAAAATGCTTAATAAAATTAATAGTAAAAATCGTTTCATACATTATATAAAAAAGCCAATGATAAATTTAGTCATTGGCTTCTAAAGTTTAATATTATTAATCTAAACTTGAAATATACGGTCTCAATTTTGAGTTTAATATTTCAAATAATTCAACTACTTCTTCAATTGCTTCCTCAACTGCCGGACGGTTGTTTTGAATAGCATCTGTAAATGTTCCAGGAATTGTTTCAATTGCATGAATTGCTTCATCTATTTCTTCTTTTATTTCAGTATCTAATTCTGCATTATTTGCAGCCACTATATCTGATATCCCCAATCCTTTATTACCTGAATAATCACCTAAATAAACATATTTTATTCCTCTAATGTTGTCAGTAAAATCTGCTTTAGAATTGTTACTAAATCTAGATTCCTCATCTTCAAGTGAGTAGTTTCCATTGTTAGCATACATTGGATCATACATTTTCCCATTTCCTACTTCATCTGCAATTACCGACATTCCATCAATAATCTGAAGTAAAGCTGAAATTTGCGATATGTATATTCCATTTTCTGCATCAGTAAAGTTTACTGCAAAGTTATTTCCAGATGGACTCCATGCTGTATAAAGAGAGGTTGTTTGCCTACTTAAATAGCTTGCTGTTGCTTTTATATAATCAATTTCTCTATCTGTCAAATCACTTGCAGATTTTTGTCCATCAATCCCCCACAAAAGATACTCCAAAGCATGAAATCCTTTGGCATTTGCATCTTGTGATGCTATAAAATCAACCGTAATTTCTGTTGATCCTTCTAACACATCTGTTACGTATTGTAAATCTATTGGCCAAGAGTCTATATTCCCATCTACTCCAAGTCCTTCATCTCCGGCAGGACCATAAAGGGTAGATTCTGAATTTTCCCAATAAATTCGCATTTCTTTCCATGCTACTCTTGCATTTTCTAGTGCTGTTTGATCTCCTAAAGAAACTGCTGTTGCTGTACTCGCCATTGCTTCTCCTTTTTCTTTTAAAACCTTATAGTTTTCCACAACTACATTGAGTATTATATTCTCTAAATTATTCGAATAATCAGTAGTTCCTTCCTGAGGGATTATGGGATCATCATCATCTGAGCATGATGTAAACATTAATCCTAAAACTAATGATACTGTAATTAATTTAATATTAAATAAGTTTTTCATAATAAATTTGTTATTTGATTTTTTATGTTAAAAAGTAAATCCTATTCCTGTTGAAAATATATTCTCCATTTGTTTTCCATCCACCTCTCCAGTTGCTATATTTACGTTATCTGACCCAAGTTTTCGAGAGGAATATTGTGCTTTAAGTATAACTTGTGGGAATATAAACCAGTTTAACCCAGCAGTAATTACACTTCTTTTCCATCGTTTATTAGCTACAATACTTCCGGAAGTTTCGTGCATGGTATCATAAAAATCATAACGTGCAAATGGATAGAGTTTCATTTTGGAGTCTTTATTTAATAAGTCTAAAATATCATAACCCAATTCTACCGAAAAACCGATTGCATTCTTTGCTACAGGTGTTTTTTTCACACCTAGAGTTGCCGGAATATTTCTATTTCGTAAAGATACTCGTTCTGAATTTTGTAAATCTCCATATAAAAACTGAGAAGCAAATCGGAATGGATATTCAAAAACGGATAAATGTGCTCCAAATATTTTCACATATGCATCTACCCCTAAATCATTCTTCGGTCTGTTTTCTGAGGTATTTCCATAATAGTAAGAAATTCCAGCTAACGTATTTTTATCTTTTCCAAAATGATAATTTAAATTAGCAAACCATGCCAAATTTTCTGCGTTTACCATTTCAAATTTAGTTTGATAACCATTTCTAATCCAATTAGCTGAACTAAATCCTGTTGACTCTAAACCATTTACCAGTGCTGTTTGATAACTAAATTTATCATTTAGGAAGCGGCCGTGTAATAAAACTCCATTTTCATACCAGCCTAAGGGCAATAATGCATCTTCCATCTCCTGTCTGTGTGTTGTAAAATATTCGTCCGGAGTATCTAATCGCTGAGAAAGATTAAAGTAAATCTTCATTCGTCCCATTTTAAAATTCAAGTATGGTTTGAATAAATATTCAATGTTTAATTGCTCAATTTTCACCTCACCTCCAGCTTCTATTTCCTGCTCATATTCACCAAATTCCTCTTGAACATCCAACTCTAAAGTTGTTCCTGTTCCTCCATGCTCAAATTCTATTTCTGAATGAAATTTTAACTTGTCTGTAAAATGATAATCCAAATACAAATTAAGACGTTCAGCATCCATTTTATCACGAATATTTGGATCGGTATCAAATCGACCGTAATTGTAATAATTCACTACACCGTATCCTCTTAAATTAAATTTAGACCATTTTAGTAGTCTTTCTTTACTTTTCTCTTTATTATTTTCTAATGCTAATTCAGTTTTTAATTCTTCTTTAATTACATTTTTGAGACTGTCTATGTCTAAGTCTTGCGCTACTAACAAACCTGATAATATAAAGAGTAGTAGAGTTATTTGAGCTTTCATTTATTTAGAATAAATTAAAATTACTACAAAAGTAGTGTTAATTTTAGAATTAAAAATGATTTTAATCATACTAATCATCTCATTTTGAATATCTTTTAATTTTCATAGATGGATTTGGTAGATATAATTTGCCATTCATAGGCAATTTCTTACATTTGAAAAAAGGCAAAAACGTATGGCAAAAATCATAAAAGTTCATCCCGAAAATCCTCATGAAAGAGCGATTGAACAAATTGTTGATGTTCTCAGAAAAGGAGGACTAATAATTTATCCATCTGATACTGTCTATGGCTTGGGTTGTGATATTACAAACACTAAAGCAATGGAAAAATTGGCACGAATAAAAGGGGTGAAACTAGAAAAATCTCGCTTTTCTTTTGTTTGTAATGATTTAGGGCATTTATCAAACTATACTAAACCGATTTCAAACTCTAATTTTAAATTGCTGAAACGCGCATTACCTGGTTCATTTACCTTTATTTTAGAAGCATCAAACAATTTACCCAATACTTATAAAAGCCGTAAGACAGTCGGTATCCGTGTCCCTAATCATTTAGTTCCTCGACTAATTGTCGAAAAACTTGGAAACCCTATTGCCTCTACTTCTATTCATGATGAGGATGAAATCATAGAATATACAACTGATCCAGAATTAATTGCTGAAAAATATGATAAATTAGTGGATTTAGTAATTGATAGTGGTATGGGGGACAACCATGCTTCTACGGTAATTGATTTAACAACTGATGAGATTATCGTGATTCGTGAGGGAAAAGCTGACATCAATGATTATTTGTGATTCTTGTATAAAATTTTTCAATCATAAACCTATTCATATTTCTACAAACTCATCTAATTTCGGTATATGAAAATTTTATTATCTCCTGCAAAATTAATGTCTTTAGATTCTGATAATAGTTGGAATAAATCCTCTACTCCCAAATTCTTTTCATATAGTGAGGTAGTCATGGAAAAGCTACAAACACTTAACATAAAAGATTTGGAGAAGTTAATGTCTATCTCCAAAGATTTAGCTGAAATCAATATGGAAAGAAATATACTTTGGAGTCCTAAACCTTCTAAAAAGAAGAGTTTGCAGTCTATCTTAGCTTTCAAAGGTGAGGTTTATAGGGGATTGAATGCTGGAACTTTAGATGAAACAGCTCAAAATTATCTAAACCAAAATCTATTTCTCTTATCCGGACTTTACGGCATACTAAAACCCAGTGACCGCATCATGCTCTATCGTTTGGAAATGGGCAGTAAATTAGACATCAATGGTTCAAAAAATTTATATGGGTTTTGGAAAGAAATTTTGACTGATTTCATAAATTCTAAAATGAAAAAAAATGAACTTCTACTCAACCTTGCCAGTACTGAGTACAGTAAAGCAATTAATTTCAAAAAACTAAACATAACTAAAATTGATGTTGAATTTCTAGATTATAAAAACGGACAACTTAAACCTATCATGGTTTTCTTTAAACAAGCTCGTGGTATGATGACACGGTACTGCGCTGAAAATAATGTGAATACCTTAGATGAGGTGAAATTATTTAATAAAAAGAGTTATGCTTATGATGAAAAATTGTCTGATGTAAATAAATTGGTTTTCACTCGATAATTTATTTCAGTAATTTCATAAATCCTTACATTTTGGATTGTTTATTTCCCAATCGTCTTTTAAATTATAGAGATATAAAAATAATGATTAGAAATATAAAATAATTTCCTTATGGTTAAAGCTATACAATTCATCATTTTCCATTTTCACGACTAGCTGTCCTTTTTCATTTACAGATTGAATTATTCCATTAAACCTCTCCCCTTCTCGTTCAAAAACCGAAATTTTATTTCGGTGAAATAGATATTTATTATACTCATCACTAATTTTTTCAAATTGACAGTTCTCTATTTCTGTATAATTTCTCTCTAATTCTGTCAGTAAACCTGACAAAATTTCTTCTAGCTTATATTTTTGCCCCGTTTGTGTCAGAAGAGAACCTGCTTTTGGTAATTTTTCAAAATCACTCTGATTAACATTTAGCCCAACTCCTGTTATTATAAATAATTTGTTATCAGTTTTATATGTCTCAATTAGGATACCACATACTTTTTTCTTTTTAATTAAAATATCATTTGGCCATTTAACAAAAACTTCATCTGAAAACTGAGCCAAATAATGATGAACTTGATTACAAACCCACTGGTTATAAAAGATTAAAGACTCATAAGTCAATTCACTCTTAATCAATATACTAACTGCTATATTTTTATCTTTTTCAGACTTCCATTCATTTCCAGCATAGCCTCTCCCCTGTATTTGGTTACTTGTCCAAACAACCGTCCATGATTTGGCATCCTTTTTGGATAACTCCAAAAGTATAGAATTAGTACTAGAAATAGAATTATACCGAATTACATCCATAAGCTATCAATTCTCTTTGAACCGTTAAAGTTAATTCTAAAAAGTTAAATCCATAGCGGATTATTCACTAATTTTGCAATCTTATAGATGATAGATGAGTAAAAAAATAGATTCAAAAACATTAATTGACACCATCATAGACTCCATTTCTGATTTAAAAGGAGAAGAAGTTACACTTCTAGACTTACGTGAAATAGAAAATGCTTTTTGTGAGTATTTTATAATTTGTGAGGGAAACTCTAATACCCATGTTGCAGCAATAGCATCTACAATAGAAAGAAGAGTACGAAAAGAAGTAAAAGAGCGACCTTGGCATGTAGAGGGAACCGAAAATGCACAATGGATTTTACTAGATTACACCAATATCATTGTACACGTATTTCAAAAACAGTACAGAGAATACTATGATATAGAAGGACTTTGGGGTGATGCCAAAGAAATAGTAATAACACTATAAAAATTAAATTAAATTGAGCGATAATAAGAATTACAATAAAAATAAAAAACCAAACAACTTTACCTTTAATCCTATGTGGATTTATGCTGTAGTTGGATTTGCATTAATTGGGTTTTGGTTTTTCACCAACAATTTAGCTTCTGAATCCAAAACATTAGAGCGAGGTACCTTTTTTGAATACTTGGATAAGGGATACGTTGATAAAGTACGTCTTTATTTAGATGAGAAAAAAGTTGATGTATATCTTACAGATAAAGCATTGAAATTAGATGAATTTAGATCTTTCGAAGAAAATAAAAATAATGTCTCTGCATTTGCACAACCTATGCCTCAATTTTCTTTTATTGTAGCAGATAATGCAAATTTTGAAACTGAAATTTTACAATCTATTGATGAAAACCAACTAAAAACCAATTATAGAAATATCCCTCCAGACGAGTTTAGTCAAATATTTTGGAATATATTGATTTGGGTATTGATATTTGGTGCACTTTGGTATTTTATGTTTCGTAGAATTGGCGGAGCTGCCGGTGGACCTGGTGGACAAATTTTCAATATAGGAAAGTCTAGAGCCAAATTATTTGATGAAAATGATAAGATACGCATAACCTTTAAAGACGTAGCAGGACTTGAAGGAGCTAAAGAAGAAGTAGAAGAAATCGTTGAATTTCTAAAAAATCCGGAAAAATTCACAAAACTAGGAGGGAAAATCCCAAAAGGAGCATTATTGGTAGGTCCTCCGGGTACAGGTAAAACTTTATTAGCAAAAGCTGTTGCCGGAGAAGCCAAGGTTCCCTTCTTTTCACTTTCCGGTTCCGATTTTGTAGAGATGTTTGTTGGTGTCGGAGCCTCACGTGTTCGTGACTTATTTAAAAATGCAAAGGACAAAGCACCTGCTATTATTTTTATAGATGAAATTGATGCCATTGGTAGAGCTAGAGGAAAAAATAATTTTACAGGAGGAAATGATGAGCGAGAAAATACGCTCAATCAACTACTTACTGAAATGGATGGATTTGGAACTGATACAAATGTCATTGTTTTAGCAGCTACTAACCGTGCAGACATTTTGGATAAGGCCTTGATGCGTGCTGGGAGATTTGATCGATTGATTCATGTAGATTTACCTGAACTAAATGAACGAAAAGAGATTTTTGATGTTCATTTAAAACCCCTTAAACTAGGAACGGATGTAGATTCTGATTTCTTAGCAAAACAAACACCTGGATTTAGTGGAGCAGATATTGCCAATGTCTGTAATGAAGCAGCTCTTGTAGCTGCCCGTAAAAGTAAGTCCGGAATAGAAAGACAAGATTTTCTAGATGCCGTTGACCGAATCGTTGGTGGATTAGAAAAGAAAAATAAACTAATAAAACCAAAAGAAAAACGTCGTATAGCCTATCATGAAGCAGGACACGCTACCATAGGTTGGCTTTTACCCCATGCGGCTCCTTTGGTAAAAGTAACCATTGTACCACGTGGAAAATCGTTAGGTGCAGCCTGGTATCTTCCAGAAGAAAGACAGATTACCACTACTGAGCAAATGCTTGATGAAATTGCTGCTACCATGGGAGGACGTGCTGCAGAAGAAGTTATTTTTGGAAATATTTCAACTGGAGCACTGAGTGATTTAGAAAGAGTTACCAAACAGGCTTCTGCCATGGTAAGTATTTATGGTTTAAATGATAAAATTGGAAACATTTCTTACTATGATTCTAGTGGACAAAATGAATATGGGTTTGGAAAGCCTTATAGTGAAGAAACAGCTAAAACAATTGATGAAGAAGTTTCTAAATTAATTGAAAATGAATACGAAAGAGCAAAAAAAATACTTCACGAAAACAAAAGTAAATTAGACCTATTAGCTGAAAAATTATTGGAAAAAGAGGTTATCTTTAAAGAAGATATGATTGAAATTTTTGGTGAACGTATCTTTGAAGATGATAATAATTTAACTCCTTCTGGAAATATAGTCTCAGCTGTAGAATCAAATCCAAATATAACTATTGGAGAAGAATCTGTTGAAAAAAAGGATTAAATAGACATTTGTATTCATTTTAATTTATTAATTTCGCATATCTCATGAATAAAAATGAGTATGTGGAGGAAAATCAAACAGCTTTTAACCTTTCATTCTGAAAAAGATGAAGAGAACGAGGAAGTAAACTTCGTTTCTTTTCAGACAAAAGACCCCGTTGATGTTTTATTTACAAAAAACTTTATTGATGGTGGTGGACAATTCTTATATTGTGAAAATGAGCAGGAAGCCTTGGTTAACCTACAAAGTATTATTGACAATGAGCAAATTGAAGAAGTAGTTTGCTTTGAAAGTGGGTTAAAGTCATTTATCAATCGTTCAAATGTAAAACAAAAGGACATAATTAGTTCAGACGCTGATTATGCTTTTATATCTTGCGAATATTTAGCTGCTTATGACGGAGCTATCATGATTTCTTCTCATCAAACCAAAGGTCGTGTACTTAATAGTTTGCCCCACAATCTGATTGTTTACGCAACTCCTCATCAGTTTGTATCTAATATAAGTGAAGGGCTACAAAAAATTAAAGCACATACACATGGAAATATTCCCTCCATTACCTCTATTCGAGGGAAAAAAATGCATAATTTTTTTGATGCTTCTTCCAATGCGAAAAATATTTATTTACTTTTAGTAGAACAGCATTGATGAAAAACTTAGTACCACGTATACTTTCAGGAATCATCTATATGGGACTCATCATTTTGGGTACAACAGGACAATCATGGTTATTTGCTGGACTTATGGGCATGTTTATGCTCTTTTGCCTTATAGAATATGTACGATTAACTGAATTATCCGATAAATTATACACAGTTTTAATGTTTATTGGCTCCGCCGGAATCTTCTATTTTTTTTCTAATTATTTATTTAGTCAACAATCTGCCTTTTTATTGCAATCTCTGAGCTTTATTGGTCCTATAATGTTTTTGTTAGCAGCTTTTACCATTTTATTTTCAAGTAATGAGTTATACATCGAATTTGGAAAAGCAACAATAGGCGTTATATATATAGCTGTTCCATTCTCACTTGCACTAACCATTCCCTCAATTTCATTTGAACTAGGAAAAGAAATAATCTCCAATGAAATATTACTAATTTTTCTCTTAATTTGGTTTAGTGATGTCATGGCTTATGTAGCCGGAAGCCTATTTGGTAAACACAAACTAGCTCCCAAAATATCAAAAAACAAATCATGGGAAGGTTTTTTTGGTGGCTTTATTTCTACAATTATAGTTGGTACTCTTTTAGAGTTTTATGTCTTTCCCAAAAGTAAATTGAACTGGGTTATTATAAGTACAATTATCGCAATATGTGCTCCAGTAGGTGATTTAGTTGAGTCAAAGTTGAAGAGAACCTTCAATGCCAAAGACAGTGGCAATTTTATTCCAGGACATGGTGGATTTCTAGATAGATTAGATAGTTTTATATTTGTAGTACCAATGGTATATTTGTATCTCTTGTTAAATAATATTTTATGAAACTACACAGGGAAGGTAAGAAAATTTTGATTGGGTTCTTTCTTATATTTTTAGTTATTAGTGGTCTAATTTTCTATTTCATCCCGTCTTGGGTTGGCTATTTATTAGTAACCCCTCTTTGGATTTTATATGGATTTATCATTTGGTTTTTTAGAAATCCGGACAGAAATGGCACCTCTACTCCAAATGACATTATCGCTCCTGTTGACGGAAAGGTTGTTGTAATAGAAGAAGTAGAAGAAAATGAATTTATAAAAAATAAGTGCATTCAGCTATCCATTTTCATGTCTCCACTAAATGTACATGTAAATAGGTATCCTGTTTCAGGAAAAGTAATTTACACAAAATACCATCCGGGAAAATACTTAGTAGCCTTTCACCCAAAGTCTTCTGAATTAAATGAAAGAACTACTGTTGTTGTAGAAACTGAAAGTAAAAAAAATGTACTTTTCAGACAAATTGCCGGAGCTGTTGCCCGAAGAATTGTCTTATATGCTCAAAAAGATGATGACGCAAAGGCCGGAGTAGAATATGGATTTATTAAATTTGGTTCTCGTTTGGATATATTTCTACCTCTTGGAACAGATATTTTGGTAAAATTGGGGGATAAAACCAAAGGAGGTATTCAAAAAATTGCTGAATTAAAGTAAATTTGTCAAAAATATTTTTCTAAAAAATACATTATTATGAAAAAAATAGGATTTTTAATTATTGGAGCATTTTTATTTGTCGCATGTGACAATAAGCCTGGAGGAAATAAAGACATCTTACCAGTAGTAAAAGAAGGAACTGTTGAAGCTGTAAGCCATGATCACGATACACATCATGGTGATGAAAATACTCATAAAACTGAAGAAGAGCATAACCACAATCATACTACTGAAGATACTCATACTACTCATGAGATTCCTACAGAAGAACCGAAAGGTTCTACTCACTAATCATCTCAACACCATCGCTACTTAAAATTACATTCATATTTTTAGGTTGAATATAGAACTTGGATACGGGTGAAGTATAGTTACTAATTATCTGAATCATTTCACGATGTGTAAATACAGTTCCGTCTAATAGATATGATTGGGCGGAATTTTTAGTTATTTCACCCTTAGATTTCACCGTCAGTAATTGTTCTTTATCTAATTTAGATTGAATTATTTTGTCGCTTGGTTTAAACACTCCATTTAGATATGCCCAAACATAACGAAATTTTAATCCTAGTATAAATAATGCGTATTTAAACCAATTCTTTTTGTAATATTTATCTACAAAAAGACGCATTGCTCCAAAAAATATTTTTAAATATTTTTTATCTTTCCGTGTACTTTCTCCTTTATAGTGAATAGCTGTTGACTTCCCAAAATAATAGTTTTCATATCCATTTAAAGTCAGTGTGTAACTCAAATCTATATCTTCACCATACATAAAATAACGTTCATCAAATCCTCCTACTTTTTGATAAACTTCTTTTTTCAAAAGCATAAATGCTCCTACTAAAATCTCAGCTTGGGCAATATCAAATTCACCAACTTCAGATTTATAATAACCTCTTGCTCCACCCTTATCTATTAAGGTTCCAAATAATTTTCCAAATGTATTCCCCAGTGTTGGAATATTTCGTTTACACTCCGGATGAAATTTACCATTAGCATCAACCAAACGAACACCTAAAGCTCCTAATTTTTCTTGTTTTTCAGCAAATACCAAAATTTCATCAAAAATTGTTTCAGAAACTATGGTATCAGGGTTTAGAATCAGAACATACTCCCCCCTAGCCTTTTTAACTCCCAAATTATTAGCTCTCCCAAAACCTAAATTTATTGGTGACTCTATAAAGTTTACCCTTGGAAATTTATCTCGAATCTGCTCAATCGGTTTCTCCGGAGAGTCATTATCAACTACTATTATTTCACCACCATATCTTTCTAGTGCCGCTTGTACACTGTACAAACACTGTTCTAAATAATATCTAGCATTATAACTAACAATTACAACTGAAACTTTCATCCTTTAAACAGTTGATTCAACATAAGGAATTCGATTTTGGAGTGACCGAATCAAAGTAGCTTCATCAGCATACTCCAACTCATCTCCTACTCCTATACCTCTTGCTATTGTTGAAAATTTTACTAAATAATTTTTCAATACTTTGTACAAATAAAAGGCGGTAGTATCCCCCTCCATTGTTGAACTCAATGCGAATATTACTTCTTCTATTGATTCATTTTCTATACGTGATAGTAATGAATCTATTTGCAACTGCCCAGGTCCCACTCCATCCATTGGTGAAATCCGCCCCCCCAACACATGGTAAACTCCCCTATACTGCCCTGTATTTTCTATTGCCATAACATCTCTAACATCTTCTACCACACAAATCAAGGAAGAATTACGAAGTGGGTTAGCACAAATTTGACAGATATCTATATCTGAAATTGTATGACACTTTTCACAATATTTTATATCTCGAACCAAATGTTGTAAGGCATCAGCCAAACTTTCTGTTTTTTGAGTAGATCTACTTAACATGTATAAAGCTAAGCGCAATGCTGTTCGTTTTCCAATACCTGGTAAACCTGATATTTCTTCAACTGCTCGTTCTAAAATCTTACTTGGGTAATTCATTCGCCCAAAAATACTATTTTTGAACGAAATTAAAACGAGATATGAATTCAAACATCATTCTAATTTGTGTATTAGTCTATTTTGTCGGGTTATTATTTATTGCTTACCTGACAAGTAGAAACTCTGACAATCAATCTTTTTTTATTGGTAATCGAAAAAGTAAATGGTGGCTAGTTGCTTTTGGGATGATTGGTACGAGCCTGAGTGGTGTTACTTTTATTTCTGTTCCCGGAACTGTTGGGAAACTTACGGGAACTGAATATATTTATGGTGGGTTTGAGTATTATATAATGGTGATTGGTTTTTTTCTTGGTTATTTCATTGTCGCTTTTATACTACTCCCTCTCTATTATAGGATGAATTTAACTTCCATTTATACTTACTTAGGACGAAGATTTAATGTTGAAGCACATAAAACAGGTTCTATCTTTTTTATCATTTCTAGAAGTATTGGAGCTACTGCACGCTTATTTTTGGTTATTAATGTTTTACAAATTTTCCTATTAAATCAAATTGGAATTCCATTTTGGGTTACAACTTTGATTATTCTATTTATGATTGTTCTTTATACTTATGAAGGTGGTGTAAAGACGATTGTAGTTACAGACACACTTCAAACAACTTTTATGCTTTTGAGTTTGGTTGTTTGTATCATTTATATATTAAATCAACTCGACCTATCTTTTGCAGAAGGTTATTCAAAATTAGCTGAATATAACTACACTCATTTAGTGAATTTTGATGGAAACTCATCAACATTCTTTCTAAAATCTCTGATTGGTGGTATATTTATAACTATTGCCATGACAGGTTTAGATCAAGAAATGATGCAGAAAAATATAAGTGTTGATAATCTATACAATTCAAAAAAGAACATGCTAACTTTTGCAGGAACTCTTTTGGTTGTAAACTTTGCTTTTTTATTTTTAGGAGGAATTCTTTACTTATACGCCATACAAAATGGTGCTACTTATGGCGATGAAATATTTGGATTTAGAAATGAAGCAGGGCAAATTATAAACATCATGGGAGATGACCTTTTTCCGGCCCTTTCCCTTCAAGGGTTTTTCCCTATGTTTATTGCTATAATTTTCATTATTGGTTTGATTTCAGCCTTATTTCCATCAGCAGACGGAGCTTTGACTTCACTTACAAGTTCATTTTGTGTAGATTTACTAAAAATGAACGACAATGAAAAACTAACCGAAAAACAAAAGAAAAGGACTCGAATATCGGTACATTTAGCCTTTACTCTTATTTTCTTTTTATTAATTTTAATATTTAAATGGATAAATGATAAATCACTTGTTTATCTAATTATGAGTTTAGCTGGTTATACTTACGGTCCACTTCTTGGTTTATTTGCATTTGGAATTTTAACCAAACGTACTATTTCTATCAAATTCGCTATTCTAAGTATTGCTTTAATTGCTCCAGTGATTACTTATAGTATCAACGAATTATTTATCAATTACACCAACTACCGGATTGGAGTTGAATTAATTGTTTTAAACGGATTATTAACCTTTATTGGACTATGGATTGTGAGTAAAAGCCCAACAGTTAAACCTCAATAGTCCCTTAAAATTATTATCTTAGTCGCCATAAATATAAAATACATGAAAAAACTTTATTTACTAGTCCTTTCAGTCATGATTTCAGTCAGTACTGTTTGGGCTCAGCAATCTGAAATCTTATCACTTGCAAAAGGACATTTAAGTTCTCAAGCAAATAAATTAGGATTTCAATCTAGTGATTTGAATGACCTAACAGTTCAAACACACTATTTAAACAGTAAAACAAATGTTGAGTATGCTTATATTCAACAAAATTTAGGTGGATACCCCGTGTACAATGCAATTGCTAGTTTCGCATTAAAAAATGGACAAGTTGTTTCTATGAAACAAACCTTTCAAACAAACTTATCACAACGCATAGGTAGTCAAAATGCTATTTCTGATATCAATCAAATAGCATCTTCAGTTGCTCAAAATTTAGGTTTCATACTTAATGATTCTGCTTTCTTAAATACAGATTTCACTAATCAATTAATGTATTATCCTACAGAAAATGGAACATTAAATTTATGTTGGATTATTCATTTAAATGTAAAACAAGATGGTCAAATTAAAATATTAGAAGCAGTTGCTCATGCGCAAACCGGAGATATTTATCTACAAAACAATCATATGTTGAGCTGTAATTTTCATAGCAATACATTTGATAATTTAGTAACTGATACAAATAAATCTGAAAATATAAAATGGCTTCAAGAACAATATAACTTCAACACAACTTTAGATGGAGCGCAATATCGTGTATATGACCTCCCTATAGAAGCAGCTACTTTTGGTGATCGTTCTTTAGTGGAAAATCCTATGGATGAAGTTGCTTCGCCTTACGGATGGCATGACACTAACGGTGTAAATGGAGCTGAATACACTCATACTCAAGGAAATAATGTTATAGCTGTAAATGACCAAGATAGTGAGGGAATAAATTGGATAGTCAATGGAGGTAGTTATACATTTAATGGATTTGCAGAAGGTGGAAGTGATCTAATTTTTGACTTTCCTATTGACTTTTCACAAAATTTATATAAAAGTGCAGATGCTTCTACTACAAATTTATTTTACATAAATAATAAGATGCACGATATATGGTATCAATATGGCTTTACAGAACCAGCTGGTAATTTTCAATTTAACAATTATGGAAATGGAGGTTTAGCTAGTGACGAAGTACAGGCTTTTGGTCAAACCGGAGAAAGCTTAGGAGCACTGAACAATGCTGCATTTGCAGCACCACCAGATGGAAATAACCCTAGTATGCTTATGTTCATGTGGACGTCAAACGAGGGTGATGACCATTTATTTTCAATAAATACCCCTGGGGAATACCAAGGTGATTATAGTGGTGTTCTTGCCAAATTTGGAGGAACATTACCTGATCCACCCATCACACAAAATTTAGCTGTAGCTATTGATGATAATTCAGCAGGAGGGACTGATCCTAATGACGGTTGCGGCAACATAACAAACGGAGCTCAACTAAATGGTAAAATTGTATTGGTAAAACGTGGTAACTGTAGCTTTGTTGAGAAAGTGAAAAATGTACAAAATGAAGGAGCTTTAGCTGTAGTAGTAGTAAATAATACTGCAGGAGCGCTTATTGCAATGACTGGTAATGATTCTAGTATCACTATTCCATCAATTATGATTGGGATAAATGACGGAAATTCTATCATAGATGCTGTTTTAGATAATACTACATTAGAAGGAACACTACCGAAAGACGGACATTGGGATGGCTACAAAGATGGAACATTAGACAATGGTATCATGGCACACGAATATGGTCATGGAATTTCTAACCGTTTAACTGGTGGACCTGCAAGTGCTAGCTGTCTTCAAAATGATGAACAGATGGGAGAAGGCTGGAGTGATTTCTTTGCACTTGTTATGACCATTGAACCTGGTGATCAAGGAACTGACGGACGAGGAATGGGAACTTATGCTATTTCTCAACCTACAACAGGAGCAGGTATCAGACCAAGCCGTTATTCTACTGACATGTCTATTAATCCTTCTACTTATAACCGTATAAAAACCGTATCTATCCCACATGGTGTTGGTTATGTATGGGCTACTATGCTTTGGGATATGACTTGGGAATTAATTGATGAGTATGGATTTGATCCAGATTTGCACAATGGTACAGGTGGAAATAATCTAGCAATGCAGTTAGTCATTGATGGGCTAAAGTTACAATCATGTAGCCCTGGATTTATAGATGGTAGAGATGCTATTTTAGAAGCTGATGAAATTAATAATGAAGGTGTAAACCAATGTCGAATTTGGAGAGCATTTGCAAAAAGAGGGCTAGGATATGGAGCAACTCAAGGAAACTCAAGTAGTGTAAATGATGGTACTGAATCTTATGTTATGCCTCCACAAGACATTTTGGATTGTAGTCACCTTGCAACAAATGAAATATCTAATTTTCAATTGAGTATCTATCCAAATCCAACCAAAGGAGAGTTCTATATTTTAACTGAAAAAGCATATAGAGATTCTGCTGTTAGTATTAAAGATTTAACTGGTAAAATTGTTTATAATTCTACTATAAATTTATCAAATAGTAGAGGTACTATAAATATTCAAAATTTACCAACCGGTATCTACATTGTATCCATAGATACTGAAGATGGAACAATTACTAAAAAATTGATTAAAAAATAGAATCAATTTTTTAATCAATAAAAAAATACCCTGAGATTTCTCTTAGGGTATTTTTTTGAAATAAAAAGAAACGGCTACTTATACCAATTACTGTATTTCACATAGTTATTAGCAATCCGCTCTATTTCACTTTCTTTTAAATTTGGTGAAACCATCCCTATCTTTTTTGCTGGAATACCTGCCCACAATTCACCTTCTTTTATATGTGTATTTTGTGTTACAACAGCTCCAGCAGCTACAATCGAGTAAGATTCTACTATACAATCATCCATAATTATAGAACCCATACCTATCAAAACATTATCATAAATAGTACATCCATGCACTACAGCATTATGTCCTATAGATACATTATTCCCAATGTTTGTAGGTGATTTTTGATATGTACAGTGAATCATCACATTATCTTGTACATTTACTTTATTTCCTAGCTTTATATAATGAACATCTCCCCGCAAAACAGCGTTGTACCAAATACTACAATCTTTTCCCATAGTAACATCTCCTACCAGTACTGCAGTTTCAGCTAGAAAACAATCCCTCCCTATTTGAGGTTTTTTATCCAGCAATTCTCTAATTATAGGCATAATTTACTTTATATTTTTACGGGCTTCTTTTACCCAAAATATTAATTTCTGAATTTGTTCATCATTCAATTTCGCATCACTATGAATAGTGGTATAAGAACCTAGAGGCATACCTCCTTTCTCTATTTCCTCTATCAACTCTTCTAATTTATGGTCCTTTTTCTTTGTGTCATAACTATTCCAATTTGAGAAATTCAAATGCCCTTTTCCTTCATTTACATGATTAGCTAAAAAATAATTTACTGGAGTTATATTACTATACCAAGGGTAGTTTGTGTTACTCGAATGACAATCATTACAACTTACTTTTAGAATATTTTGTATTTCCTCAGATGCATTTGTCTCATTATAAAAAGTAGCTAAATCTACTGAATCACCTATATTTTTAGATGGTCTAAAAAATTGAGCAATCACTAGAATTACAACTAAAATAAAAATTACCTTTTTCATCGTTAATTTAATTAGAATTATACATCAAATTTAGTCTAAATTTATTTTATGATTTAATTCTTAAAAATTATTTCTGTTTTGCTGTACTTTTGCAACATGTTAAGAGTATATATAGATAACACACCAAATCCAAGCATATTGAAATTTGTTTGTGATGAAACACTGACTGCAGGCAGTCTTGAACTAGGAAAAAATGATATAACTTCTGACTCTCCCCTTGCTCAGGAGCTTTTACAGTTCCCTTTTATAACTAAAGTTTACATAACAGGAAATTTTGTTGCTGTTCAGAAAATAGAAGGAATAGAATGGGAAATAGTAGCTGATGAAATTAAAGAAATCGTTAATAAACACTTAAATGAAGGAACTATTCTACTTCAGGTTCAAAAAGAAGATCCTTACACTTTGTATTTGGAACTTACACCTAACCCTGAAGTTATGAAATACGTAACCAACAAACTTCTGTACAAAGGTGTTGCTGAAATCAAATCTATTGAAGCTACTACAGAGGTACCATTAGCAAAAGCACTGTTTAATTTCCCTTACGTAAAAGAAGTTTTTATAACAGAGAATTATATTTCTGTTACAAAAAATAAAGAGGCTGATTGGAATGAAATTGCACTCGAACTTCGGTATTTCATTTTAGACTATTTACAGACTGATAAAGAAATCATTAGTGATTCTTATGTTCCAACTTATTCTAATATTTCAGAAGAATTCGTAGCAAAAGAATACACAAATGTAGAATTACAAATCAAAGACATCATCAAAGAATACATACAACCGGCTGTAGCAGGTGATGGTGGAAATATTGAGTTAATTGAGTTTGAAGAAAAAAGCAAAACTGCCCGAATGCTTCTACAAGGAGCTTGTTCCGGTTGTCCTTCCTCTACTGTCACACTCAAAAATGGAATTGAAACAATGCTAAAACAAATGATGCCCGGAACGGTAGAAAATGTAGAAGCTGTAAACGGATAAATTAAAAATAGAAATTTCTATATCTTGGTCTGTCATTTGAATAGTTCAAAATGACAGACTTTTTTATGAGAAACCAATTCATGTACATAAAACAAATTAACTTTCTAATTTTACTATTTGGCTCACTGGTCACTGCACAAAACCAAATGGAAGTAGCTCGCTCTATCATTGACACATTAACTTCACCTTATTTTGCTGGACGTGGCTATACAAATGACGGAATGGATAAGACAGCTAACTACCTTGCTTCAGAGTTTCAAAATATTGGAATAAAAAAATTAGGAACTTCTTACTTTCAGGAATTTTCTATGCCCATAAATGTAATTCAAAATGCAGAATTAACACTTAATGGAAAAAAATTAAGATATGGATATGATTTCATTGCAAAACCTAACTCAAAAGGGCAATATTATCACAAAAAAGATATTTATTTATTTCGTCCTAATAAATTTTCCAATGCACTGAAATCAAAATCTACCTTAATTGATTTTATACAAGAGGATATGATAGCGCAAAGAAACAAACATATCGTTTTCCCACCTTATACTTTTGATGTTGATTCTCTAAATCAATATTATAAACACTGGGCTTCTGTTTATAGACCTAAAGAAAATCAAAATCGTTCTATTTTCTTTTTTACAAAAGATAAACTTACCTCTTCTCTATCTCAAACCCAAGATAGTATTTCAGCATTTATTATAAAAAGCACATTTTATTCTGATTCATTGACAATTGATGATTATAAAATCAAAAGTCAGTTTACATCTAGCTTTAAAGCAAAAAATATTATTGGAAAGATTGATGGTACTACAAACGACTCACTCATAGTAATCACAGCTCATTATGACCATTTAGGGAAAATAGGAAACACTTACTTTCCCGGAGCAAATGATAATGCAAGTGGAGTTGCTTTTTTACTAGAATTGGCAAATTATTTCAGTAAACATCCTCCTAAATATACGCTAATATTCATCGCCTTTACAGCAGAAGAAGCCGGATTAGTAGGCTCTTCTTATTTTGTCAAAAATCCACTCATTAATTTATCTAAAATTAGATTTCTACTCAATTTTGATATTATGGGTACTGGTGAAGATGGAATACAAATTGTCAATAGTTCCATATTTACAAAAGAATACGAACACCTAAACCAGATTAACTCAAAACATAAACTCATCAAACAAATCAAAAGACGAGGAGAAGCCTGTAATTCTGATCACTGTCCATTTCATGAAAAAGGAATTCCATCTTTCTTCATTTACACATTAGGTGATTCTAAATTTTATCATGATGTTTATGACAAAGCTGATTCTCTTTCTCTCTCTGAATTTGAAGATTTACAAAAATTATTTATTGAATTTATTCAAACATTATAAAGATTTCAGCCATCGTTATCACATTTATCAACCTATAAATTCCCTATCTTTGAATACTCAAAAATTTATTTATAAAAAATGAAATTTGATAAAGGAATTATCATAAGTGGCATATGCTTTCTAGTCTTAGGTCTAATTTTTTTCACACCTCTAGGAGATTGGGGAAAATCATTTGTAAGTGAAAAAACACTTGCCGGTCCCAATACGGAAAAACCTGTACGTGAATTTTCATTAAATGATGAAAATATGAAAATAGAACTAAAAGGCTATAATGGGACTCTTGATGCCAATTTGACAGATTTCAAAGGTAAAGTCGTTTTTCTTAATTTTTGGGGAAGTTGGTGCCCACCATGTGTTGCTGAAATGCCTACGATACAGCAACTCTATGAAAACAAAAAAGATGAAATGGCAATCGTTCTAATCACACTAAATGACAAGCCTGAAAAATTTGTTCCCTTTTTACAAGAAAACAATTATTCCATGCCTGTTTACGAAGCAAATTCTCTACTTCCTAAAGTATTGATTCCAGGCTCTTTTCCGACCACTTATATCATCAATAAAAAAGGTGAAGTTGTGATGAAAGAAATTAACTCTAAAGATTGGTACTCACCCGAATTTATTCAATTCATAGACCGTTTAATACAAGAGTGATTCCACTAAAAACAGAATCTTGGAATGTTTTTTGATTTTAGATAAATACCTTTAAAATTAAAAAAATGAATAAATCAAAATTTTTCAAACTTGCAAACGAAGTTGGAACTCAAGCCAATACATCAGACGGTTCTTTTTGGGAAAGAGTAAAAGCATTTTTCCGTATGGTTATGGACATTGTTTCTGGTAACTATAAACCCAACAAAAGAAACTTACTTATAGGTGTAGGTGTATTGGTTTATGTTATTTCACCCATTGATATAATTCCGGCATTTATATTAGATGATGCTGCTATTGTTCTACTTTCTCTAAAATATTTTAAGAAAGAAATCGAAAATTATTTAGCCTGGGAAAAATCAAAAAAGTTTAAAACCATTATCACTGATGCCGAAATTATAAATGAGCAATAACGCTAAAAAATTAATCATAATAACAGGCCCCACTGCTATTGGCAAGACGGGGCTTGCTATTTTTTTGGCACAACAGTTAAAAACAGAAATCCTCTCTTTTGACTCTCGTCAATTCTACAAAGAAATGAGAATTGGAACGGCTGTTCCCAATAAAGAAGAATTAGATGCTGCCACACACCACTTTATTCAAAATCTAAGTATTCATGACAGCTATTCAGTCGGTGACTTTGAACGTGATGCACTCCAAAAATTAGAAGAATTATTTAAAACTTATGATAAAGTAATTATGGTAGGTGGTTCTGGTCTTTATGAGAAAGCCGTTACAGAAGGATTTGATGAATTTCCTGACGTAGAACCTATCATTCGGGAAAACCTAAATGTTGAATTTAATGAGTTTGGAATAGAAAAATTACAAGAAGAGCTTAAAAACTCAGATCCGGACTACTTTTCTCAAGTTGATTTAAACAATCATCAACGGGTTATTCG
>JBKEAG010000108.1:0-17887 GCA_047972025.1 Moheibacter sp. | reverse complement strand
GCTTTAGAAGGTAAATCCTATAAAGACATTTCAAAAAAGATTCAGATTAATAAATATTTGAATGATGGTGAAGAGCAAAAAGTAAATATTACAATGCTCCGAATTTCTAGAGAAATTCCACTTAAATCCACTCAAGCATTTTTAAATGTAAAATTAGAAAAAGAGTCAGGTGACTCACTGGTCTTAGTAAAAGAGGTCAAGTTACCTACTTTTCCGTATGACAATGATGAAGCCCAACCGCAGAGTATAGGTGGTTCTATTTATTTTAAAGTAAAGAAAAAAGAGGAAGTAAAAGACTCAATACCTATACCTATAAATGCAAATCCGGAATTAAAACCAACTGAAGAGTAAGATTACTTTTATCAAATTTTTAGTCATTTAGCCTACAATTTATACATTTGCGATAATTTTGGAAGCAAAAATATTTCAAGACCTTTTAGAAAGATACGAATCATCTAATTTCGTACAAGACGTTATTGCCCAGATTCAAGAAAATACACAATCAAAAATTCATATTAGTGGACAAGTAGGTTCATCTCTTACATTTTTTATAACTCAACTTCTCAAACAACTAGGCAACCCTATTGTATTGGTTTTAGACGATAAAGAGGAAGCAGTTTATGTTTTGAATGAATTAGAAAATTTGTTGTCAAAGGAAGAAGTTCTTTTCTTGCCGGGGTCTTATAGAAGACCTTATGAGATAGAGGAAACCAATAATGCCAATGTCGTTTTACGGACAGAAGTTTTAAACTCATTAAACGGAGCAAAAAAACCACGAATTATAGTCACATATTCAGATGGACTTTTTGAGAAAGTAGTGACAAGAAAAGTATTAAGTAAAAACACACTCAAGGTTTCGGTAGGGGATTTGTTAAATATAGATTTTCTAAATGAAATGCTATTTTCGTATGAATTTCACCGTGTAGATTTTGTATCTGAACCTGGTGAATTTTCGATTCGAGGAGGAATTGTAGATGTTTTTTCCTATTCAGAAGAATACCCGTTTCGATTGTCTTTTTTTGGTGATGAGATAGAAAATATCCGAACCTTTGATGTAGAAACACAATTGTCGGTAGAGAAAGTTAAAAGCCTCACAATAGTTCCTAATTTAGAAAATAAATTTACGTCTGATTCCCGAGAAAGTTTTTTGGAATACATATCAGATAAATCCATTTTAGTAGCCCGAAATATTCAATTAATTCACACAGCAATTCATCGGAATTTTAATTTAGCAAAAGATGCTTTTGAGAAATTATCAGGTGAAATCAAACACAATTCTCCTCATGATTTATATTTGGATGAAAATGAATTTAAAGTAGGAATTGAAAAATTTTCAGTAGTCGAATTTTCCCAAAATGACTATTTTTCAGAAGCAAAAAAAATCCAACTCAACCAAAGACCGCAACCCTCGTTCAACAAACAATTTGACTTATTGGCCGAAGAGTTAAACCAGAAAACAAAAAACGGTTATACCAATTACCTCTTTTGTGCAGGAGAAAAGCAAGTACAACGATTTCATGATATTTTTGAAGACATAGCAAAAGAAGTCAAATTTGAACCCATCATAGGTGAAATCCATCAAGGATTTATAGACGAAGATTTAAAAATTACGTGCTATACCGATCATCAAATATTTGAGCGTTACCACAAATTTAATTTACGAAATTCTTTTGCCAAAAAAGAAGCAATTACACTCAAAGAGTTGACTGCTTTGCAGGTAGGTGATTACGTAACGCACATAGATCATGGAGTAGGGAAATTTGCCGGACTGGTAAAAATTGATGTACAAGGAAGCAAACAGGAAGCCATAAAGTTAATTTATCAAAATAACGACATACTCTATGTTAGCATACATTCGCTACATAAAATTGCAAAATTTACCGGTAAAGATGGAGCAGAGCCAAAAGTTAATAAGCTAGGTTCACCTGCATGGCGAAATCTGAAAAACAAAACCAAAAAGAAAGTAAAAGAAGTTGCTTTTGATTTGATTAAACTTTATGCAAAAAGACGAACTCAGAAAGGCTTTCAATTTGCTCCAGATACATATTTACAAAATGAGTTAGAAGCCTCGTTTATTTATGAAGACACACCCGACCAACTAAAAGCAACGAATGATGTGAAAGCTGATATGGAAAGCGAACGCTCCATGGATCGTTTGGTTTGTGGAGATGTCGGATTTGGAAAAACAGAAGTAGCAATTCGGGCAGCATTCAAAGCAGCAACTGATGGAAAGCAAGTTGCGGTTTTAGTTCCCACAACGGTTTTGGCGTTTCAGCATTACAAAACATTTACAGAACGGCTGGTAGATATGCCTATCACAGTAGCTTATTTGAATCGTTTTAAAACAGCAAAGCAGAAAAAAGAAATTTTAGAAAAATTAGCCAAAGGCAAAATTGACATTGTTATCGGAACACATCAATTGGTTAACAAAGATGTGAAATACAAAGATTTAGGACTTTTAATTGTAGATGAAGAACATAAGTTTGGAGTAGGAGTAAAGGATAAACTAAAAACACTTCGAGCAAATATAGATACACTAACACTTACGGCAACGCCCATTCCACGTACACTTCAATTTTCATTGATGGCAGCACGAGATTTGTCCATTATCAAAACACCCCCACCAAACAGACAACCGATTGATACACAAGTCATAGGCTTTAACGAAGAACAAATTAGAGATGCTGTTTTTTATGAACTTCAGCGTGGAGGACAGGTTTTCTTTATTCATAACCGAATTGAAACACTAAAAGAAATTGCCGGAATGCTCCAACGGCTCATCCCTGATGCTAAAATAGCAACGGGACATGGGCAAATGAAAGGAGTTGATTTGGAAAAAGTAATGCTTGATTTCATGGATGGAAAGTATGATGTGTTGGTTTCTACAACTATTGTAGAAAGCGGTTTAGACGTACCAAATGCTAATACCATTCTCATTAGTGACGCTCAAAATTTTGGATTGGCAGATTTGCATCAGATGCGTGGTCGGGTAGGAAGAAGTAACCGAAAAGCATTTTGTTTTCTGATTGCTCCGCCGGTTTCGGCATTGACCAACGAAGCCCGAAAGCGTTTACAAGCCATAGAACAGTTTTCTGATTTGGGTTCAGGATTTAATATTGCTATGAAAGATTTGGAAATTAGAGGAGCCGGAAATCTACTGGGAGCAGAGCAGTCCGGATTTATTTCAGATATTGGATTTGATACGTATCAAAAAATTCTAAATGAAGCGATAGAAGAATTAAAAGAAACAGATTTTAAAGATTTATTTCAGGAGCAAAATGCACATGACAAAGTATATGTTTCAGATGTGCAGATAGATACCGATTTGCAGATTTTGATACCGGATGATTATGTAAACAATGTAGAAGAAAGATTAGCGTTGTACAATGAATTGGCAGGAATTGAAAATAAAAAAGAATTAAACCAATTTGAAACCAATTTGATTGACCGATTTGGAACGTACCCAAAAGAAGTAGAAAATTTACTGGAAAGTATGCACTTAAAATGGTTGGCGAAAGAATTGGGCTTTGAACGACTTATTTTGAAAAAGGGAGTTCTATTAGCATACTTTGTAAACAAACCACAGTCAGAATACTACCAATCAGAAAAATTTCAACATATCATTTCCGTATTGCATCAAAACCCAAAATTGGCAACTTTTAAAGAAAAGCCGACAAAATCAGGCGAAGAGAATAAGACACTTATGCTTCGCTTTGAAAGTGTGAAAAGTGTAGATAAAGCAATTTCCAATTTACTGCAATTTACGCAAAATGAAACGGCTGAAATTTAATGCAATTCAAACCTTACTGGAATGCGGTAAATTTCATTATTAGCGAGTAAAGCAGTATTTTCTGACTTAGAAAACAATTCAATTGCGACCTTAGCAGCTTCGGCCAATTCTTCGTTAGAATTTCCCAAAGCTCGAAGGTTACTAATTTCACGCTGTTCATTTGTTGTAAATCGAATATAAACAGTTCCTTCATCTAAATTTTCCAAAGCATTTTTAGGATAAGTCACATAATCAGAGATTAAACTTATAATGCTATTTACTTTACAAGTTTTTTGCTTTTCTTGTGCTAATTTATTGCATTTTTCTACTTTGTTTTGAGCAAAAACTAACCCAAATGTTACTGTAAAAACGAGTGTTAATATATTTGTTTTCATATTGTTATAAATTTAGAAATGATTAATTAATGTAAAATTAATATTAAATTTACATGAAAACAAGAGCAAAGTAAAAACTTAACATTGGAGATTATGTTAAATAAAAATGGAGTAACACTAAAAATTATCCTTTTGGAGGATATTTTTTAAATAATTTAGCAACTCCTTTTTGTATATTGGTTTCAATGGTTTCTGAACTAGCATTTGTAGGCATTTGAATTTCCAAACGTCCATCCCAAACCAATTGGTTTTCAGAATTTACGATAGAAACCAAGTAGCATTGATTTAACTTTTCGGAAGTGATAGGAATACTCATCCCGATAGAAGTTCCAAACCCGTAACTCCCTCCACCAACTCCGATTCCAACACTAGAACTTTGGGTTTCTGAAATGTACTCTTCCGGTATAATTTTTATTTTCACAAGTGAATTAGGATTTTCAGTCATTCCTTTTTCAGTCAGTTTTTGACGAATAGCATTTTGGATTCGGTTTGTATCCAATTCACTCATTGAACTATTTTCAAACTCAAATTGATAATTGGTCAATTGAGAAAAGTCCTGCGTACGGTCATAGTCCACCGAAACCGTTTGGTAACTGCAAGAAATAGTAAAAAATAAGAGAGAAAATAGAATTAAATTTTTCATACGCATTAGATTCTCAAAAATTATACCTATTTGCCGAATTTATATTTTAAGGATTTAACTTTAAATAACTTTCTATTGCTTTTTGCAATGAGTCAAACGCAATTTCCTCCAAAACAATTTCTGACTTTGGAAGCCACCGAATAGCAGATATTTCTGATTTTTCAAGTTTAAATTCAATACCTTTTGGGAGTATTGCCGTAAACACCAAATCTTCTGTTTTATACGGAATCCCTTTGTATAAATAATTATTGGGTTGTGATTTGAAATAAGTGAAATCATCTACATCTAAATCCAAGTTCAACTCCTCCATTAATTCTCGTTTACACGTTTCTTCAGCAGTTTCGTCAGGGTCGGTAAAGCCACCCGGCAAATCGAGCATTCCAAATTTGGGTTCACGATTTCTAACAGTAAATAAAATCCTTTCATCTTGTTCTATAATAACTGCGACAGCTGCTGCAACATTCTGAAAATAAACCATTCCACAATCAAAACATTCAAATCTTCGGTGATTTTCAAATTCTATATTTTGAGAACTACAATTGGGGCAAAATTTAAAATAACTCATTAATTCAACTGTTTAGACCTTTGTGCTTTCAGAAATCTAGAAAGCCTTGTTTTGCGTAAATTTAAGTAAATTTGCATGAATTGCCTAAAGCATGTTGCTTACGGCTTATAGCTTGAAAAATATGTTACAAAAAGGAGATAAAGCACCCGATTTTCAAGGGATTGATCAAAATGGAAAAATTATAAAATCATCTGATTATAAAGAAGAAAAATATGTATTGTTTTTCTATCCGAAAGCAAGTACACCCGGCTGTACAGCCGAAGCCTGTGATTTGCGCGACAATGAAGACGCACTACAAGCAAAAGGATATAAAATCATAGGAGTAAGTGCAGATTCTGTAAAAAGACAAAAGAATTTTTCAGAAAAATATGATTTGACGTATCCGTTAATTGCAGATGAAGAGAAAGAAATTATCAATGCCTTTGGTGTTTGGGGTAGAAAGAAATTTATGGGAAGAGAATATGATGGTATCTTCCGAACAACTTTTCTAGTAAATGAAAAAGGAATCATAGAAGAAATTATCCAAAAAGTAAAAACCAAAGAACACGCTAAGCAGATTTTGGAATTGTGACTCACTTTTTATCAATAGTTTTGAGGTGTCAAATAACTATTTCATATTCCAAAAATTAGAGAAAAATTCCTCCGAGAGTTTTGTTTTTATGTTTATCATTCGTTTAATATCTACCATACGCAAGCATTATTTGTGCTATTCGATAGTATTTGAATGTATTGTCTTCCGTTTTTCAATAAATTCATCAATAATTTGATTATACTCTTCCATAGAAATCATTCTTTTTGTTTGTGGAAATTTGAGGTCTATTCTTTTATCAATATTTATTGACTCTAATTGCTTTATGTGAATTTCATTGTTATTACTTAATGCTATCTCCAAATAGACTATCAATCCAGGTAGCCCATAATACTCTTCGGGACCGTCAGAAATGGGTATATCTTTTGTGAAAAATGCAGTTATTTTTATATCTTTTGTTGATATTGTTGCCTTATGAGATTTATATCCAACTACAATAGTATCACTCTTTTCTTGAATATTCCATTCTAGATTTTTTAAAGAGTCTTTTACATATGTTTTGCTTGGAAAATTCATTTTGTAAATTATCATATTATTTTCAAAATCCTTATAAATTTTTTCATGAGGAGAGCTTATTTGGAACATAGAAATACTCTGTTGATTGTTAATTTTTAAGATTTCGGAATATTCTGATTTTTTATCCATTATTACCAATTCGAAGTATTTTTTTTTCAATAAATCATCTATGTATTGTTTTCTAATACTATTATTAATCTTTATTGAGTCAGTATTTTTATATTTAATAAATTGTGAATAGGTTATTTTTAAACTGCCCTTATCTTGAGCAAACGATAGAAAGAATACATAAAATACTCCAAGTAATAGTGATAATATAATTTTAGTCATAATCTCTTTCTCAGTTATTAGCCATTCCCATGATTCGTTCCATTTCTAAATCCCAACTATTATTATAACTTTCGTAATATGAATTTTCTAAGGTGGTTAATTTGATAGGAATATTTCTGCGGTTATTCATTAAATCCTCTGTTGTTTTTAATGATTTTAAAAAGTTGATCTTTTTTGTTAGATCCTCTTCAAGCATTTTTCTGTAAACAGAAATTGGTGTTGTTTCAGGTTTTATAGTTTTTAATTGTTGTATTATATTATCCCAATCAACCACAATTATATCAATTTTTTCTAGTGATAAACTTATATATTCAGGTTCATAACTTTTAATTTCGGTAATTAGTCCAGGTAAGTTTTGAAACTTTAATGGACCACCAATATTTTTAATGCTTTCATCATATCTAACTTGATATTTTCTGCCCATAAATTCTCCTTTTACAACGGTGGAATCTGTAGTTTCGTTTATCCAAGAAATCTGAGGAATAGTTTCTTCTACCCAGTATCTCCCTCCCTTTTTCAAAATAAAATTATCTGAGTATATGATTTTATTCTTATTATCTGTAAAATAAATAAAATCACCATTATGTAATGGAATTGAATCTGATTTAGATATTTTTAAATAAAAATTATCTGGATAAGCAGTAAAATTACCAATATCATAATGTACTATGGATATAGAATAACTTTCATCTGATATTAAATCAACCGTATAATTATCTGGGCTTAGTATAACTTTATAGTTCAATTTGTGGGTTTGAGATTTGATACATAAACTAAGAATAGTAAACAATAGGGTTAATAAATTTTTCATAGTATATAAATTAATTTAAATGGAGTCAATATTTGACTCCATTTTAGTATTAAAAAATGCTTATAAATCAAGAAATGTATGCATATTATTTTTTGCATCATCGTAGGCATTATCACAAGCATCATCTTGAGAAGTATCTGAAAATCCAACACCCGTTCCTACAGAAGAACCTATTTTAACGGTTACAGTACACATAAATTTTGGAAATACTGGTAAAATAGGACGATCTAGATTTCTTTGATAATCTTCAGTAAGATTAAGCACATAAGTCTCATACTCTAATTGAGTTTCATTTTGAGTAACTTCATTTGCAAAAATAAAAGACCCAAGTAGCCCAAAACTACATAATAAAATCATCTTTTTCATAAATTTTCATTTTTTTAATTTAACAATGTTTTTAGTGAAGTAAAACTAAGTTGGACCATTTAACTTTACTGTTCGCAAGTTGTAAAAAAAAACGAACTCACAAAGTATTTTGTCAAAAATTTCTTGGCACATATTAAAAAACAATAAATCACCTTCAAATTAACTATTTTCACCTATTCTAAATTTTATTATGGAACAATATAGAACTATTTTGTGAATAAAATTACGAGATACAACTTGATTTGTCACTTTTTCAAATTAACTTTGAAGATTCAACCAATTAGAAAATAGAATAAAAAATTAAATAATTAAAAATGAGTGATTTAGATAATAAAAAGAAAGCATTGCAGTTGGTTCTAGATAAAATGGACAAAGCCTATGGAAAAGGAACTGTAATGCGAATGGGGGACAGTGCAGTAGATGATAGTATCGGAGTCATTCCTTCCGGATCGTTAGGATTAGATATTGCTTTGGGAATTGGTGGCTATCCACGAGGAAGAGTAATTGAAATTTATGGGCCAGAATCATCAGGAAAAACAACATTAACACTACACGCCATTGCCGAAGCCCAAAAAGCGGGCGGGATTGCAGCCTTTGTAGATGCAGAGCATGCTTTTGACCGATTTTATGCAGAAAAGTTAGGTGTAGATGTAGAAAATCTAATCATATCCCAGCCGGATAACGGTGAGCAAGCCTTGGAAATTACAGATAACTTGATACGTTCCGGAGCCATTGATATTATAGTGATAGACTCGGTTGCAGCCTTAACTCCAAAAGCTGAAATCGAAGGTGAAATGGGTGATTCCAAAATGGGATTACAAGCTCGTTTGATGTCGCAAGCATTGCGAAAGTTGACAGCAACCATTAGTAAAACCAAATGTACCGCAATATTTATCAATCAGTTACGTGAAAAAATTGGAGTGATGTTTGGAAATCCGGAAACAACAACAGGAGGAAATGCTTTGAAATTTTATTCATCTGTTCGTTTAGATATTCGTCGAGCTTCGCAAATCAAGTCCGGTGATGAAGCAACAGGAAACCATGTTCGAGTAAAAGTTGTAAAAAATAAAGTAGCGCCACCCTTCAGACAAGTGGAGTTTGACATTATGTTCGGAGAAGGAATTTCTAAAGTGGGAGAAATTTTAGATATTGGGGTAGAAAAAGGAATCGTTCAAAAAAGTGGTTCATGGTACAGTTACAATGAAAGTAAACTAGGGCAAGGACGAGATGCTGTAAAAGATTTACTGAAAGATAATCCTGAATTGGCAGAAGAACTAGAAGAAAAAATCAAAGAAGCTATCAAAGAAGGATAGGTAAATACTCTACGTATAGTTAAAAGCTCTGTCAAGTTATTTGGCAGAGCTTCTTTTTTATTGAATTACCAAATTAACTATCTTGCACCTTAAATAAAAGGTATGCTGACAACAGATGTTTTAGTAATTGGTTCGGGGATTTCAGGGCTTTCCTATGGAATTAAAGTTGCACAAAAAATGCCGGATGCCAAAATTACTATCGTAACCAAGGCTGATGATGATGAATCCAATACCAAATATGCACAAGGAGGAGTAGCCGTTGTGACTGATTTAGAGAATGATAGTTTTGAAAAGCATATAGAAGATACGATTAGGGCTGGTGACGGACTCAACAAAAGAAAAGCTGTAGAAATTGTAGTAAAAGAAGGACCACAACGATTCCGTGAGATAGTTTCTTGGGGAGCTCAGTTTGACAAAAGTGATATTGGAACCTATGATTTAGGACGCGAAGGAGGACATACAGAAAATCGAGTAGTCCACCATAAAGACATTACAGGTTATGAAATAGAACGGGCACTTTTAGCAGTAGTTGATAAAACACCGAATATAGAGCTTTTGACACACCATTATGTAATTGATTTAATTACAGAACACCATGTTCCTGATGCGGATTTTGATAAATTTAATCTTCATTGTTACGGTGCCTATGTATTGGACGTAAAGTCAGAGAAAATAAAACGAATCACTTCAAAAATCACATTGATGGCAACAGGTGGTTGCGGACACGTTTACAAAAATACCACCAATCCGATTATAGCAACAGGTGATGGAATTGGTTTAGCACACCGTGCAAAGGCAAAAATTTCCAATATGGAATTTATTCAATTTCACCCAACGGCTTTGTATAGTAATATTTCCGGTCAGTTATTTCTGATTTCAGAGGCAGTACGTGGATTTGGAGCAAAATTACGAACAAGAGATGGTCAGCCGTTTATGCACAAATATGATGAACGAGAAGAACTTGCATCGCGCGATATAGTTGCTAGAGCCATAGACAACGAAATGAAACTGCGAGGTGATGATTATGTTTGCTTGGATTGTCGTCATTTGGACAGAGCGAAATTCTTAGAACATTTTCCCAATATCTATGAACGCTGTCAAGCAGAAGGGCTAGATATGTTCAAAGATTTAATTCCGGTGGTTCCGGCATCACACTATTTATGTGGTGGAATTGAAGTGGACTTAGATGGACAATCGACCATTCAAAATATGTTTGCGGTAGGCGAATGTACCAATACCGGACTGCATGGAGCCAATCGTTTAGCGTCAAACTCTTTGTTAGAAGCAATGGTTTTTGGACATAGGGCAGCTTTGAAAACTGTAGAGTTACTGGAACAAAATCATTTTCACTTTGAACAAATTAATCTAGTACCGGAGTGGAATGACAAAGGGCTAAGTGTGACCAAAGAAATGGTTTTACTGAACTATTTAAAAAAGCAATTGCAAATTATGATGAGTGATTTGGTAAGCATCGTTCGGAGTGATGAGTGGTTGGAATTGGCAAAAATTCGTGAAGAAGAAATTTACCGTTCCGTTAAAGAAATTTACAAAATGAATTTACTTTCACCACAATTGTCTGAACTTCGGAATTTAGTATCTGTAGCTTGGTTGATAATTATTCAGAGCCAAGAACGAAAAGAAAACAAAGGTGCTTTCTATAATAAAGATTTGAATTAACATAATCAAGTTATCAATGAAACAATTACTTCTATTTTCCCTTATTCTTCTATTTGACGTAAACCTATTAGCACAGGAACAAAAGATATATACACTTCGAAACGTGAAAGAAATGGTTGTTTTTCAAGGTTGTGAAAAAATTCCTACTAAAAATAAAAAAGAGCTTAATTCATGTATGTTTACTCAACTGTCACAAAGACTTTTTAAAAAATTAGAAGGATTTCCAGAAGTGATGAAACAAAAAGGAATAGCAGAAGCTAAAGCCAAAATCCAATTTATAGTGTCAAAAGAAGGAGTTATTATTGATATTAATGCACTAGAGGGAAGTCATCCATTACTGGCAGAGGCTGCGGTAAGAAAACTAACAGATATTTCAGAAGAATTGTCACCCATTCGTCCATCAAAATTGAATAATGGAGAGGCGGTCAATACAGTTTTTCAATTACCGATTAAATATCAAGTAGATCCACAAAAGCAATTTATTCAAAATCCCTATCCGGTAGATGAAATCGTTTTGTTTACCTTAATTCCCGACCAAACAGACTATACATATGAAGTACGTTTGTATAAAAACAAAGACATTAAAGTATATGAGGTGAAAGATGAAAATAAGACCTATTTAGGAAAATTTTTATCCATGTCAGAAATAGAGCGTTCAGACCCTTATAAATCGTTGATTGCAAAAGAGCGAACGTTAGAAAAAACCTTTATAACAAAGGGGTATATAAAAGATGAATTATATGAAATTTATATATACAATTTATTTAGACAAGAGAAAAAAAAGCCCATTTATGTAGAGGTACTAAAGGTAGAAGAAACAAAACGCACACTTATTTCTACATTCAAAAAAGAAGAAGAATTTAATCAGTCACAATATGCTCCTTTGATTTATAGAGAATGAAAATCTTTTCTGTAGAACTTTTTTAGAAATAATTTATTCTCAGTATTTTTGCCGCTCAAAAGTTAAAAGAAATGGCAGGAAAGATTACCCTTACAATGATTAAGCCCGATGCAGTAAAGAACGGACACATCGGAAACATATTAGCCGACATAGCCGGTGCAGGATTCAAAATTAAAGCAATGAAACTAACGCAACTTTCTAGAAGAGATGCTGAGAGTTTTTATGCCGTACACAAAGAAAGACCTTTCTTTGGTGATTTGGTAGAGTTCATGATTTCTGGTCCCATTGTAGCAGCAGTTCTTGAAAAAGAAAATGCAATTGAAGAATTTAGAACACTAATTGGAGCAACAAATCCACAGGAAGCGGCAGAAGGAACTATCCGAAATAAATACGCCGAATCCATTGAAGCAAATGCCGTTCATGGTTCAGATAGTGACGAAAATGCCATGATAGAAAGTAACTTCCACTTTTCAGGAAGAGATTTTTATAACTATTAAGAGTAAATTTAATTTATATAAAAATACCACCGTGTTTAGGTGGTATTTTTCATTTATAGAAATCCATTTTTCAGGCTTCTATGTAATAGAAAAGCCCTTGCTATTTCAACCATATTTTTGGTTAGGGATAACTTAGTTGGTATGGATGAATTAACTCGGGCAATATTTTGGCAGAGCCATTTAAATACATTGATTGACACAAAGATAATGACTTTTATTGAATTAATTATTTATAAAAATAAAAAGGATAATTTTTATTTCTAAATCTTTTGTAGGTTTAACTCAAAATTAATAATAAAAATATGAAAACAAGATGTGCTTGGGTAGGAACAGACGAATTATATCAGAAGTATCATGATGAAGAGTGGGGAGTTCCTGTAAAAGATGATGATAAACAATTTGAATTTCTGATACTCGAAACTTTTCAAGCCGGACTCAGTTGGATTACCATTTTGCGAAAGCGTGAAAATTTTCGTAAAGCATTTGATAATTTTGACTATCAAAAAATAGCAAAGTACAATGAAAAGAAAATTCAATCGTTATTGCAAGATGAAGGCATCATCCGAAATAAATTAAAAGTAAGAGCAACAGTGACAAATGCACAGGCTTTTATGAAAATACAAGAAGAGTTTGGCTCTTTTACAGACTATATATGGAACTTTGTCAACCATAATCCGGTAGTCGGAAAATGGAAGTCAATAAAGGACGTTCCGGCAACAACAGAGCTTTCAGACAAACTCAGTAAGGATTTAAAGAAACGAGGTTTCAAATTTGTAGGCAGTACAGTTGTTTACGCTCACCTACAAGCTACGGGTTTGGTAAATGACCATACGGTTGATTGCTTTTGTTATAAAAAATAGAGAAACGCAACCATTTTAGAAAAAATACATCAATTAATTAAAACCGATAAAAAATTAATAATGAAAAAATTAAATTCAGTTATTGTAAGTGCTATTTTTATAGCTTCAGCTTTCAGTTTTTATCAGTGTACAAATGATGAGGAACTATTTGACGGTTTTGAAACAGAACCGGAATTTTATAGTTTGCAAGAAGTACATGAAAGCCTAACGCAAAATGACACCATAGAGTTTTCTATCACAGATCCAACAGTAGATAATGAACTTGAAGGAGCACAAGGAGTTCGTGTCTTTTTTCCGGCAAATGCTTTTGTAGATGATGAAGGCAATACAATTACAGAAGGACCGCTGACCGTTAAACTAATTGAAGTATTCAAACGTGGAGATATGATTCGTCATAACATACAAACGTATGCTTCTGAAGACCCATTGGTTTCCGGAGGAATGTTTTGGTTGGCAGTGTCTGATGCAAATGGTGATGAAGTAGCTTTTTCAGGAACTGAGGCAACATTACCCTACCAAACAGATGCTACGGGGTACGAATATGCTATGCAATACTTTACAGGAACAACACAGACCGCCCCATCCGGACCAGTGATTTCTTGGGGAGTCAATCAAGCTGAATTTTTGTTTGATGAATCTGCAGGAGAAAATGGAGAGTTTACCATTTGGGAAATTTTAGGTGGATGGAGTAATTGTGATGCTTTCTATGATTTGCTTACTGATGGAGCGACACAGTTTAGCGTTAAAGTTACGAATGTTGTAGACTATACAAATACACAAATTTTCTTTGCTTTGGATGATTTTTCCACAATCGCTTCTTTGAATACAGTAGATGGTGATGCTTTGGTAACCTATACAGAAAGCATTCCGGTAGGAGCTACGGGGAAAATTATTGCTATTTCTTTGGTAGATGGTGAATTGCAATTAGCATCACAAGATGTGACAATTGCGGGTGATGATGTTTTTGAATTACAGGTTCAGTCGGCAACCATAATAGATTTAGAAAGTTTATTGACTTCCATAGATTAAATTTTAAGTTTTATTTGATTGAAAAATCCCTATTTCATTTGGAAATAGGGATTTTTTTATTGGATTATAGTTATGGAACTATTTTTTTTGTCCTTTTGCCCAAGTATCTCTCAGCCCAACAGTTCGGTTAAAAATAGAAAAATCAGGAGTTGAATCTTTGTCTAATGTAAAATAACCTAGTCGTTGAAATTGAAATTTATCTTCAACTTTTGCTTCTTTCAAGGAAAGCTCAGCAAAACCTTTCACTACTTTCATAGAGTCAGGGTTTACAAACTGCAAGAAATCACCATCACCTTCTTCATCCGGAGACTCAACAGTAAATAAGCGATCGTATAGACGAACCTCTATAGGTAAATTTTCAGTAGCAGAAACCCAATGCAAAGTTCCTTTTACTCTTCGCATACTTGCTTCTGTACCGCTTCCACTCTTACTTTCCGGGTCATATTCAGCAAAAATAGTTGTAATGTTTCCTTCGGAATCTTTTTCTACCCGGGTTGCTTTTATGATATAAGCTCCCTTTAAACGAACTTCTTTGTCAATAGATAAACGGAAGAATTTCTTTGGAGCATCTTCCATAAAATCTCCTCGTTCTATATAAAGTTCTTTTGTGAAAGGAACTTCACGCTCTCCTGCATTTTCGTCTTCAGGGTTGTTTTCCAATATCAGACTCTCTGTTTTCCCCTCAGGATAATTTTCAATGATCAATTTTACCGGATCAATTACAGCCATCACACGTGGAGCAATTTTATTCAAATGGTCACGGACAGAAAACTCCAAAAGTGAAACATCAATTAAATTATCTCGTTTTGCAACGCCGGCTTTGTCCCAAAATTCTCGAATAGACTCTGGTGTATAGCCGCGCCTTCTTAGTCCGGAAATAGTTGGCATACGCGGATCATTCCAGCCATTTACAATGCCTTCATCAACCAAAAGTTTTAGTTTTCGCTTACTGGTAATCATATAGCTAACGTTTCCACGTGCAAACTCTCTTTGTTTTGGTTTTAATGCTTTTCCGGAAATTTCAACCTGATTTAAATACCACTCATAAAGTGGCCGATGATTTTCAAACTCTAAGGAGCAGAGTGAATGTGAAATGCCTTCAATATAATCAGATTCACCATGTGCCCAATCATATATTGGATAGATATTCCACTTGTTACCGGTGCGGTGATGTTCTTTTTTTAGTACACGGTACATCACAGGGTCACGCATATTCATGTTTGGAGAAGTCATATCGCCTTTTGCGCGTAAAACAAAACTACCCTCATCACAGTCACCATTTTTCATTTGTTCAAATAAAGATAAACTTTCCTCTATGGGGCGGTTTCTAAAAGGACTTTCTATCCCAGCTTCAAAAGGTGTTTTTCGCTGCTCATTTATCAATTCGGAGCTTTGCTCTTCTACATAGGCTTTTCCATCTTTTATCATTTGAACAGCCCACTCGTATAATTGTTGAAAGTAATCTGAGGCAAATCGTTCTTCTGCCCATTTAAACCCTAACCACTTTATATCTTCTCGGATAGAGTCAACAAACTCTTGTTCTTCTTTAGCAGGATTAGTATCGTCAAAACGAAGATTGACGGGAGCATTGTATTTCTTACCTAAACCAAAGTTTATACAAATAGCTTTAGCATGACCAATGTGTAAATAGCCGTTTGGTTCTGGTGGAAACCGAAATCGTAGCTGAGTTTGCAACATACCATCCTGTAAATCATCTTCTACAATTTGCTCGATAAAGTTCAGTGATTTTTTTTCTTCTTCCATGGAGTTTTCTAAATAAGAAGCAAATTTAAGAAATTCCCGTTTGGTGAAAAAGATTTTTAAAATGGGTTATAGAAAAATTAAAATAACCTTTTGAGGAAGTGAATAATTTAAAAACCGAACCTTTCAAGGTTCTCAACATTGTGAAAATTAACCTTGACAAGGCTTCCTTTGTAAATTGTCAGTTTTAGAAAAAGTAGAATTGATAAAGACTAATCCAAATATAAATCAATCAAACCGTCCGGTGTTTCGGCTTTCAGGAACATCTTGTTTCGATTGACTTCCTTTATCCATTCATCTACAACGGGAATCAAGATTTTATGTTTACCGGATAAAACTTCGAAAAAAGCTTGTGGTCCATCATCGTTTACTTTGATAATTTTACCAATTTCACCACGATTAACATCGATAAATGCAAAGTCTTTTATTTCATGATAATAAAAGTCGGTGTCACTTAGTTCTGGTAAGGTCTCCAAAGGTAGGTATAATGCCCGATTGATTAATTTTTCAGATTCCTCTGGTAAAACATCTTCAAATTTCACCAATAATTTTCCTTTGCCATGAGGCTGTATAAGCTCGAAAAAAAAAGGAACCAATATTCCATTTGTTTCAATGAATACTGATTCCAAGTTTTTGTATAAATCCGGCTCGTCTGTTTCCAAATGTATGATGAGATTGCCTTTAAAGCCGTGTGGCTTTGTTATTTTACCGAGGTAATAACAATCTTCTTTTTGCATTGAAAAATGATGAGATGAATTATTCTTCTGTTTTTTCTTCTTCAGAAGTTTCTTCAGCAGGAGCTTCAGTTACTTCTTCAGCAGTTGCCTCTGTATTTTCAGCTTCTGAAGTCTCTTCAACTACTTCTTCTACGGCAATACGTGCTTCTGATTTTTTCTTTTCAGCTTCCAAAGCAATAGCTTTTGCGTCTTCTTTTGCTTTGTTCAGCCCATCTTTTTTATTTTGAACGGCCTGTGTTCTTTCTTCTAACCAAGCTGTGAAACGTTTTTCAGCTTCAGCTTCATCAAAAGCTCCCTTTGCTACGCCTCCTAATAAATGCTTTTTCATTAAGGCACCTTTGTAAGAAAGGATTCCACGTGCAGTATTGGTTGGTTCAGCACCTGTCTGTAACCAATGTACAGCACGGTCTAGATTCAATTCAATTGTTGCTGGGTTTGTAACCGGATTGTATGTTCCGATTTTTTCAATAAAGCGTCCATCACGTTTTGAACGTGAATCAGCTATTACAATGTGGTAAAATGGTTTTCCTTTTCTACCGTGTCTTTGCAATCTAATTTTTGTTGCCATTTGTATATATTTTGGGAACTCTGTCCCGGTTAATTATAATTTTGAGGATGCAAATGTAGTGTTTTTTTACTAAAATGAGGAGTGTTTTATTAAATTCTATTTTTATGGAAGAAGAAGGCTTTAAAATTACAGTGAAAAAGTTAATTTTGGTTGATGAATCAGAGTGAAATAGTAGAATTGGTTAAACAATTTATTCAAACTGAGTTTTCAGGTGAAGGAACGGGACATGATTATTTTCATGTTGAGCGTGTTGTGAAAGTGGCAAAGCGAATTGCAGAAGAGGAGAAGGCAGATGTTTTTCTGGTGGAATTGGCTGCATGGTTACATGATGTAGGAGATTATAAACTGAATGATGGAATTGATAAATCAGAAGAATTAATTTCAGCTATTTTGATTGACTTAAATGTTTCGAATGAAATTATAACAAGGATTATTGATATCATCTCACAAGTTTCTTTTTCCAAGGGAAAGGTAGCAGAATCGCTAGAAGCTAAAATAGTTCAAGATGCAGACAGACTAGATGCTATCGGTGCGATTGGCATTGCACGAGTTTTTGCTTA
>JBKEAG010000085.1:0-4501 GCA_047972025.1 Moheibacter sp. | reverse complement strand
ATGTTTGCTTGTCTATTTTAAATGTAATGTATGATGGGTTCAAAAATCCAAAATATGCACCTTGCCCTCTTTTGGTCAATATGGTAATGGCGGGCAAATTAGGAGTGAAATCAGGGGAAGGATTCTATGATTATTCAGCATCTAAAAAAGCAGAAACAGTTTCAAAATCATTTCAGTAAAAATATAGCTATATTTTACAAAAAAAAGAAGTCATCTCACAACCATTTGAGGTGGCTTTTTTAAATTTTTTGGTATTTTCGGTTTCTACTTTTAAAAATGAAACCAAAAATTTTATTAAGCAGCAATTTTCTTTCTTAAATTATGAGCCAAAGCCATTAATCCGAACTCTAATTCTACTTTTTGAATGCCTTTCAACGGTTGAATGTTTATTGACTCAACAACTTGGTCAACCACACGAACGGGATGTTTTTCGGGAATTAAATCCTCAAACGAATAAGGCAAAAGCGTGGTTTGGCGTTGGTTGTAATCTTTGAAATTCATATTTAATAACTTGTAAGTCAGATGTTAATATGCGAAAAAACAACCTTTTACACAAGGTTTATTTTATAAAAAACCGCCTCGGTTGTGATACGGCTTCTTTTTTCAAAGCTGACTCAATGTACAACTGAGCTTCTTCTGCTGAATAGTATGAAAAGCTCCTATAACGCTTGTGTACGTCTATAATTTCTACTAAGGCATCAGCTACTAATTCCTTGTTTTTCCAATTTTTTAAATGTTTAACAACGGTCTCTAAACAATCTTTTTTATAAGAAATTTGTCCTAATACGTGAATCAAAGTTTTACTCACTCTCTTTTTAGAATCAAATTCCAAAGTTTGAAGTAATGGCAATATATCTTCAGGATATTTTCGACCACGAAGTTCTATACCGTGACAAATTTCCCGACGGATTTCAGTTTCCGGATGGTTCAAATACGTTTTTGTCCAATTTAGTACTGGTTGAGGATTTATTTCTCCCATTTTTTTTATGGAACCAATTACAGCATTTCTTGGTGAATGATGTGGATCAAACAAACCTTTGTCAAAAAAGTCTTGAACTTTTTCAAATTCTTTCTTACCAATTTCGCCCGCTGCATTAATTACAGTTTGGCGAACTTTATAATCTCTATTTTTTAATAATTGACGTAGAATTTCAATAATATTCAATTGAAAATGTGGATTTTTTAGATAAATTTTACCAATTGAATTATAGGATGATTTTCGTATATAAGTATCATCATGTTCAAAATATTGAATAATCTTATCTAAATTGAAATTTTCAATGGATTGAGTTAAAGTTTTATGAATTTCAGAGACCAAAAGAGTGCGCTCTTCCTTGGTTAAGTTATAAAATCCCATTATTATTATTTCTTTTCTTCTACCTTGAGGTATAGTTCATCCAATTGCTCTTTTTCTATTGGCGCAGGCGCATCTATCATAACATCCCGACCTGAATTATTTTTTGGAAAGGCAATATAATCTCGAATCGTTTCGCTACCATCTAAAATGGAAACCAAGCGATCAAACCCCAAAGCTAACCCACCGTGTGGCGGTGCTCCGTATTGAAAAGCATTCATCAAAAAACCAAATTGTTCCTCAGCTTGTTCTTTGGTAAAACCCAGTAGTTCAAACATTTGTTCTTGCAATTCCCGATTGTGAATTCTTATAGAACCACCACCAATTTCATTTCCATTTAGTACCATGTCATAAGCATTGGCACGAACTTCACCCGGATTTGATTTTAGTTTAGAAATATCTTCCGGTTTTGGTGATGTAAACGGATGGTGCATGGCATGATAGCGTTTTGTTTCATCATCCCACTCCAGCAATGGAAAGTCCAGTACCCAAAGTGGTGCAAACTCATCTGGTTTCCGTAAATCCAATCGCTCAGCCAATTCCATACGTAAAGCACTTAGTTGCTTTCTTATTTCATTTGTCTTACCTGCCATCACTATCATCAGATCTCCTTTTTGAGCATTCATGTGTTTTGCCCATTTCATTAAATCTTCTTGTGAATAAAATTTATCAGCAGAAGATTTAAATGTTCCGTCTTCATTGACTCGAACCCAAACAAAACCTTTGGCACCGATTTGTGGACGTTGCATCCATTCCAAAAGTCGATCTATATCTTTTCTTGTATAAGTATTTAGTGTGGGTGCTGCAATACCGACAATCAATTCCTCTTTGTCAAAGACTTCAAACCCTTTGTTTTTTGCTAAATCATTCAATTCATGAAATTCCATTCCAAAACGAATGTCCGGTTTATCATTTCCATATTTTCGCATGGCTTCATCATACGTCATTCGTGGAAACTTATTTATTTCAATACCGTGTGTACTCCACAATAAATAGTTGACTAGTCCTTCAAAAATTCCCAAAACATCCTCTTGTTCTACAAAAGCCATTTCACAGTCAATTTGTGTAAACTCCGGTTGGCGGTCTGCACGTAGATCTTCATCTCGAAAGCATTTTACTATCTGAAAATATTTGTCCAGTCCACCCACCATCATCAGTTGTTTGAAGGTTTGGGGAGATTGGGGTAAAGCATAAAATTCACCGGGATTCATCCGGGAAGGGACTACGAAATCACGAGCACCTTCGGGTGTTGATTTGATTAAAACAGGTGTTTCAACTTCTAAAAATCCTTTATCAGATAGATATTTACGTACGTCTTGTGAAACTTTATGACGAAAAATCAATTTATTTTTCACAGGATTCCGACGGATATCCAAATAACGGTATTGCATACGCAATTCTTCTCCACCATCTGTTTTGTCTTCAATCGTAAATGGTGGAATCTTTGATTCGTTTAGAATTTCCAAGTTCTCAACTAGAATTTCTATTTCACCTGTTGGTATATTGAGGTTTTTAGATTCACGTTCTATCACGGTTCCCGTAACTTGGATGACAAATTCACGCCCCAATTTTCTAGCTGTTTCCAACAAAGACTTCTCAGACCGTTGTTCATCTATAATCAATTGAGTGATTCCATAGCGATCACGAACATCTATCCAGATCATAAAACCTTTGTCGCGCAATACAGAAATCCAACCGCTTAGCGTTACTTTTTCTCCTTTATTTCTCAAATTTAATTCACCACAAGTATGCGTTCTGAACATTTCTTTTAATATTTAAGTATGCAAAGGTAAACTTAGAAATTAGAAGTTAGAAATTAGAGGTTAGAATTTTTATACTTTTTACAATAAACTTTCTACAATAAGACTTTTTAAGTACTTTTGTGCCACAAAGCTCACGTGGTGAAATTGGTAGACACGCCATCTTGAGGGGGTGGTGAGCTATGCTTGTGCTGGTTCGAATCCAGTCGTGAGCACTATATTAAATCGCTTTTTAATTGTTTTTCAGTTAATTAGCGATTTTTTATTTTCCACAATCCCCACATATCCCCCACAATGAACTAACTTTTGAATAATGTTATAGAAATTATTGCTTTATGTTGAAGTCTGAAATTGTGGTAGCAAGTTATAACAAAAAGTTTTATTGGTGAAAAATAATTTTATTTGGCTTGGGACTCCTACCTTTTATCACACCACAGACTTAGGACTTCAATAATAAATTGGGGGTATGCATAAAAACAACATTTCATTTTATTTTCTGATGAAGGTGGTTTTGCATTCGACCTATTTCGCAAAATTTTCACTTTGGCGATAACATTGTACCAAAAACGTAAAAAACTGTCCTTATTTCTACAATCAACAAAATTCCTAACCAATTTGTTATGAAAACAGACTAAATGACGAAACAAAAATTTTCATTTTGGCGATAATATTTTTCTGTGGGTTGAGGTCGGGAAAATATTTGGGGAAAATGGAGATAAAAACCTGCAAATTATGTACCCTCCTCTCACTTGACCTCTATTTCAAAATCCAATAAATCTTTAAGAGGAATGTTTAAACTGTTTGCAATTGCTTTTATTGTACAAATAGATGAATTTATTTTGCCTCTTTCAATTCGTGAAATTTGAGAAATTTCAACGCCCATTTCGAGAGCTAATTTCTCTTGCGTATAGTCTTTAGATTCTCGGACACTTTTTATATGTAGTCCGAATTTTCTTAAAAATTCGTCATCTCTCAAATTATTCACACGATAAAATTGTGAATATGAGCACAAAAACCTATAAGCATACTTGCCTATATTATTTCTTTTTCGTAATTCTGCACTAAAATAATGGATTAATAATTTGGAAATGTCAAATTTTTTTTGTAGAATTTGTAACCTAAAAAAGGTAAATCTCAATTTCTTGAAATCTGATGTTTCCTGTATTAAAGAAATTTAAATATGGATAAAAATATAGGTGTAGGTTTACTTGTTGGGTTAGCATTTGCCTGTACGATTGCATTTAACAAATCAAAAAATTTCAATAAGAGCCAAAAAATTATTTTGACAATATTAATAATTTTCCTTCCTGCTCAATTAATTCTTGCTTTATTGTTTTATCTCTATAATACTCAACATAGAGGCTTATCCCAAAAGATTGATTTAAAA
>JBKEAG010000048.1:0-20990 GCA_047972025.1 Moheibacter sp. | reverse complement strand
CCAAGTGCAATTTTTGTTTTGTTCTTTGTAAATTCAGTAAAATAATGGACTAACTTATAGTATTCTGAAAAATTAGAAATAATTACGTTATACCCCAAACTACCTATGATGTCTGCCCGGTCTAGAAAGTCCCGCTCATCAATTTCACCATCGGAAGATAGATTTCGTAAGGTAATTTCAAATAACACTTCTGTATTTTCATCATGAATAATATCCGGCTGATCTTTAAACATTCCCATACAGGAATCCAGCATATCTATATTCACATTTGTAACCGGACGGAAACTACCCCGCATGGCAAAAATGTTTTTCTTGTAAAGCAATGCTGCCGGTAAGAAGTTCTTTCCCTGTGGCCCAAAAATCACGGCATCAGTCATTCCATTTCTAACTAACTGTAAACTCATCAGACGATTATCTACATAAGCAAATCGAGGACCACTAAAGTTTACCATGTCTATCTCTACTTGGTCTTTGTCTAACCCATCATATAGTGAACGCAATAATTTTCTAGGGTTATCATTGTAATAATATGCTCCATAAATTAAGTTAACACCTATTACCCCCAACGTTTCTTGCTGGAGCTGAGCATTACTTTCTTTAAATCGAATATGAAATACAATCTCATTATACTCTTTTTGGTGTTTATCTGTCTGAAAACGAATCCCAACCCATCCATGACCTTTGTATGTTTTGGTGAAATCTATTGTTGTAACAGTATTGGCATAGCTAAAAAACATTCTGTCTTTGTGCGTATCATTGTCCAAGCGCTCTTCAATCAATTCCATTTCATGGTCGAGCATTTTTTTCAATCGTTCTTCTGTTACATACCGACCATCTTCCTCTTTTCCGTAAATAGCATCAGAAAAATCTTTGTCATAGGCACTCATCGCTTTTGCTAAAGTACCGGAAGCGCCACCCGCTCTATAAAAAAATCGGACAGTTTCCTGTCCTGCTCCAATTTCAGCAAATGTTCCGTAAATATTCGGATTAAGGTTTATTTCAAGTGCCTTTTGTTTGGCAGAAAGAACCTGGTCAATATTCATATTTAATTTATTTTTTATGGCGTAAATTTACCAAAATTATACTGAATTCCATGTTGAAAGTTGAATTTTTAGGAACCGGAACGTCTCAGGGCATCCCAATTATAGGGAGCAATCATCCTGTGAATTTTTCTACTAATCCGAAAGATAAACGTTTACGCTCCTCTATTCTGCTTTCCAAAAATGGTCAAAATGTTGTAGTAGATTGTGGACCGGATTTTCGTTACCAAATGTTACGGTCAAGTGTTCAGACATTAAAAGCTATATTGTTTACACATGAGCATAATGATCATGTTTTGGGAATTGATGACACACGTCCGTTTATTCATTTTGCTCAAAAACCAATGGATATTTACGCAAATGAACGAACCCTTAATGAAATCAGAGCTAGATTTCCTTATATTTTTGCAGATGAAAAATATCCGGGAGCTCCAAGTTTAATGGAGCATTTGGTTAAAAAAGAGGCTTTTGAAGTTGCCGGATTTCACGTTCAACCATTGGATGTTGTACATGGTAATTTACCTATTTTGGGTTATTTAATTGATGAGAAGTTTGCATACATTACAGACGCAAGTCATCTACCAGACAAAACTTTTACTAAAATTCAAAATGTTGATACACTCGTTTTAAATGCTCTACGTAAATCAGAGAAACACTTTTCTCATTTTACTTTAGAGGAAGCTTTGGAGGTCATCAAAACCGTAAATCCCCAAAAGGCTTATTTAACACACATTAGTATTTCATTAGGTTTCCATAATGAAGTTCAGCTAGAACTTCCTGAAAATGTATTTTTAGCTTATGATGGATTAGAAATTGAAGTATAATTTTGAAATACTAAAAAAATCATTTTATATTTGCCGTCCGTTTAGCCCGAGTGGCGGAACTGGTAGACGCGCTGGATTCAAAATCCTGTGGTAGCAATGCCGTGCCGGTTCGATTCCGGCCTCGGGTACTGAAATCCCTCTTAGTCATTTGATTTTGAGGGCTTTTTTAATTAATCACCTAAAAACTTAACTACATCTTCAAAAAATACTTTTGGATTTTCAGCATGGATCCAGTGTCCTGCATTGGGAATGGTTTTTATAACTGCTTGTGGAAAATGATGCATAATTAAATCAAAATCTTCATCTAAAATATAATTGGATTTTTCACCACGTAAAAACAAAGTAGATTTGTCAAAAATACCATTAGCCAACCCCTCACTCACTAGCTCATTATACGAATTAGTTAACGTTTTAAGGTTAAACCGAAAGGTATATTTCCCACCATCGGTAGCATAAACGTTTTTCAATAAAAACTGCCGAGTTCCTATATCGGGAATGTATTGTTTTAAGGTTTTCTCTACGTCTGAACGTTTTTCTACTTTATCAAAATCAACAGAATTTAGTGCTTTTATTATTCCTTGATGATGTGGTGGATAAGCCTTTGGTGCCATATCGGCAACAATGAGTTTTTTGATTCGTTCCGGATGTTGGTATGAAAACTCTATAACCGAACGCCCACCAAGTGAATGTCCGAGTAGATAACATTCTTGAATTTGATAGTGGTTCAAATAATTTAAAATATCGTCACTCATCACATCAAAATTCATTATATCTGCATGAAAACTTCTCCCATGATTTCGTAGGTCGATGATATGTGTGGTGTAGTGTTCTGAAAATTGCTTAGCAAGTGTTGCAAAATTATCCGATTGCCCAAATAACCCATGGAGAATAAGCAAATGTTTTGGTTTTTTACCAAATATTTTACTGTGTAGAATTTGAGGCATAGTTATTTTTCCAATTGTTTTCTTTCATCGACAAAATAACTAAAAAATTTACTTTTATGAAAACATTGTTTAAATTTGGATTTATATTAATCCTTACAACTTTCTTTTTTTCTTGTAATGATAATGCTATTACAGAAAAGCAATCACTAATTGTTACAGATGATTTAGCAGGTAAAACTATTTACCCAAATAACTATACCGAGATTGACTTTTCCGGAACTGTCTATTGGTCAGTTTGTTTATGTAGATAATAGTCCTGATGGTTTTGAAAATTCTGTAAAAGTTAAAGTGGAAAGGGCAGAAAGTGGAATAAATGTCTATAAACCTGAAATCTCAAAAAATTTACCACATGAGTTTTTGATTGATTTTAAAACAAATAATGAATTAATTGATCAGTTTTCTAATTTAGAAACTCCAACAATAGGAGAAGATGGGGGTGTAGTTCCAATTTTAATGCAGATGTGTTGCGTGAAAATTCATATTTATAGTAATGGCTCCTGGGTTTGGATTTGGGACTGTGACTGTTTTGGGTTTTAGTAGATGGTTTTTTTGAAAAAAACAGGAAGAATAGTGTTACGGTGGTCTATCGTTTACTATTCTTTCGTTTTTCTCCTCACAATTTATTTTATTCTACAACAGCTCATTACTTTAGTTCTTGTCACACAATCAAGTAAAAATAAATTTGGAAGCCTAACTTTTCATGCTCTTAAAATTCAGTTTGACTCTGAAGAGCCCAAGTGGATTTGGGACTTTTGGGAGTTTTACGTTGGAATCACCTTAAGTGCCGTTATTTGTATAACTCTTGTAATCCTTATTACAAGGTTAATTTCCAAATCTCCTTTGAAGTATTTAGGTTTTGTCACGGTTAAGAAAAAAGACTTAGTATGGATTTTATACTTTATACCCATTTATCTTATACTTGAAGTAATTATTAGGTATTTTAATTTAGAGTTCGACCTAAACCTATCTGGTGCTGAAAAATATAAGTTTTTGCTTATTTTAGGTGTAGGCATAGTAGGTCCTTTTTTTGAAGAAGTCTTGTTTAGAGGTTTTCTTTTGACAAGAATAAATGAAATAACAAATTCTAAATACCATTGGCTGACCCTTTTGGTCGTTTCCTTATTATTTACTTTGCCCCACTTTCAATATAATTTTTACCAATTGCTTATTATTTTTTGTTTAGGACTTTATTTTAGTTTTGTTAAATGGAAAACCGGAAATTTATGGATACCTATTATTATTCATTCTCTAAATAATGTCGTTACAACATATCTCTTATTTGTGGATTAATTGATAGTGAAATTTAACGATTTGCCAATTCTATCCTTTTCAGATAAGCCTGAATGGTATTTTCAAACCCTAAATAGATAGACTCAGAAATTAGTGCATGACCAATAGAAACTTCGGCTATTTCAGGAATTTGTTCTATAAAGTACTGCAGATTATCCAAACTCAAATCATGTCCGGCATTTAGTGTTAACCCACACTGAAGTGCAACACTGGCTGTCTCTCTATAAGGCAGTATTCCGGCTAAGTTTCCTTTAGCATATTCTGAAGCAAAGTTTTCAGTATATAGCTCAATTCGGTCAGCACCAGTGTCAGCAGCGGCTTCTACTAATTTAGGATTAGGATCTAGAAAAATAGAAGTACGAATACCGTTTTGTTTAAACTCAGAAATTATGTCGGTCAAATAAGATTTGTGAGTGACGGTATCCCAACCGGCATTAGAAGTTAGCACGTCTTCTGCATCGGGAACTAAAGTTACTTGTGTTGGCTTTATCTCCAAAACCATTTTCATAAAACTTTCAATGGGTTTTCCTTCTATGTTAAACTCGGTAGTTACAACTTTACCCAAATCATACGCATCTTGGTAACGAATATGGCGTTCGTCAGAACGTGGGTGAATGGTAATGCCCTGAGCTCCAAATTGCTCTGCTTTTAGTGCAGCTTCTATCACGTTGGGTGTATTACCACCACGAGCATTACGTAAAGTAGCAAATTTATTAATATTTACACTTAGTTTAGTCATTGTTATTTGGAATAATGAAAGGTTGTGAAACTTTTAGATGAAACTCTCGGCATGTGCTAAGCAGATGGTCAAAAATATCGGACTGAATTCGTTCATAGTCTATCCACTCAGAAGTATTGGCAAAACAGTAAATTTCCATAGGCATTCCCATGGTAGTTACTTCCAATTGACGAACCATCAATGTACAGTCTTTTGACACATTGGGATTGTTTATCAGATAGTTTTCCGCATATTTACGAAATACACCAATGTTTGTGAGGTTTCTACCGTTGATAATTAATTCCTTATTTTGAACGACTTCATTATGCTCTCCAATTTCTTTGCGTTTCTGTTTTATGTAATCTGCTATTAAATCAATCTTTTCATACTTTTCAAGTTGCTCTAGTGTGCAAATTTCAAAAGAATTGACATTGAACACAATAGAGCGTTTAATTCTCCTTGTGTTAGTCGTTGTCATGATAGAATAGTTAATTACTTCAGTAGAAATCAAATCATAAGTAGGAACAGTAGAAATCGTCTTGTCAAACCGTTCAATTTTTACAATGCTTAAATTAATTTCTTTTACAATTCCTTCCAAAGTATATTTAGGAATAGAAACCCAATCCCCTACTTTCATACTTTTGGAGGTGGAAATTTGTAAACCCGAAACAAACCCCAAAATTGAATCTCGAAAAACCAATAATATAACAGCCGTCAAAGCTCCCATTACGGTCAGAATTTGTGCAACTTTTACATCAAGAAGTAAGGCGACAGCCAAAATAACTCCGGCAAAAAAGCTAATGACTTTGATGAGTTGTCCAAAAGTGCGGATCCCAATAGTAGTATAGCTATTATCATCTTTACTTAAATCAATAATCGCATCAATTACACGGGAAATCAACATCAAAAATAGTATGATGAAAATAAAACCAATAATTTTATTTGCAATTACATCAATCCCATCATAGTGCTGAAAAACATAGGGGTTGAGGTAGTAAGCAAACCCGGCAGGAATAAAGTGAATAAGCGAACGGAAAACCCGAAACTTATAAAAAGTATCATCCCAAGTAAGTTTTGTATAACTAATTAATTTATGAATGATTGCTCCTAAAACCTTTTGAAGGATAAGGTCAAAAAGAAACAATAGACACGTCCACAAAAGAACTTCTATAACCGGAATGAAATACTTGATTACAGCAAAATTCAAAACACCATGCATCCACTCTCTTATAGCGGTAGCCCACTCAGAGAGAACACCTGACTTTTCTATGATATTTATATAGGCTAACAATTCTTTTAATCGAATTAAATTATATGCAAAGGTAACTTAACTTTGATTTTTTCTGAAATCTAAACAAGAAAAGATTGTAATTTTACCCATATGGAAGATTTAATCATTAAATTCATTTTTGCATTTGCCATGCTTATAGGTGTTATTGGTGCATTATTACCCGTTTTACCGGGAGCTCCTTTGGCCTTTGGGAGCATACTTTTAGCTAAAATCCTGAATTTTTCAGACCTAAGTTGGTGGTTGATTGCTTTGTTTGGGCTACTCACCGTCATTGGAATTATTTTAGACTACGTAGTTCCCATTGCTACCACAAAAAAAATGGGAGGAAGTCGTTACGGTATTATAGGATTAATTATTGGGTTGATAGTAGGAATTGTCTTTGCACCCTTTGGATTTGTAAGTATCATCATTGCACCTTTTTTAGGTGCATTAGTCGGAGAGTTCCTTTATGACCGAACAGACCAAAAACGAGCCATAAAAGCAGCATTAGGTTCTGTATTAGGCTATTTTCTCACAAGTGGCTACGAAATTTCACTTTCACTAGCCATACTGTCAATCTATTTTTACAATGATATACTTTGGCTATTAAAACAATAAAGGAGAGCTAACCCCTTGCTCCAACTCTAATAAGAATTTTTTCCTGTGGAGCCCACCCGCATATCCGGTCAAACTTCCATTTTTCCCTATGACACGATGACAAGGAATCAGGATTGAAATTGGATTTTTTCCATTAGCACTTGCTGCGGCTCGGATAACTTTTTCATCACCAAGCCTTCTTGCCAAGTCCAAATAAGAAATAGTTTTTCCAAAAGGAATTTTTTGTAATTCACTCCAAACAGACTTTTGGAAATCAGTGCCTGAAGGGCAGAGTTGTACGTCAAAAGTCCACTTAGAATCCAAAAAGTAAGCATCAAACTGATTATGTAGTCGGTTATAGATCTCAGGAAGATTATCAGAAACCTTTGGCTCATGCTCTTGAAATAAGATAGAAGTAATAAAATCAGTTGTTCCTTTTATTTCCAACCACCCAATTTTTGTATGATATTTTGATGTAAAGTTCATTAATTCAAATAATTGTTATATATTTGCTCCGAATTTAAGGAGAAAAACCATGAAAGAGAGCCATTTTGCTCTCTTTTTTATTCAACATGAATCAAGATTTAGTAAAAAAATTAATAGACGAAGCAGTCGAAGAAAACACTTCATTGTTTTTAGTGGACTGGAAAATATCATTAGACAATGCCATTGAGGTTTTAGTGGATGGTGATGAAGGAGTTCCGATTGACGAAATTGTTCGAATTAGCCGACACGTTGAGCATAATTTAGATAGAGAAGAAGATGACTTTTCACTGAAAGTATCCTCAGCAGGAGTGGGAAATCCACTTACTATACCAAGGCAGTATAAAAAGAACCTTGGAAGAAAGTTAAAAGTTACCAAGGCCGATGGAGGAAAAGATATAGAAGGCGAAATAACATCAGCAGATGAGGAAAGCGTCACGCTTAAATGGAGTGTGCGTGAACCCAAACCCGTAGGAAAAGGAAAACATACGGTAGAAAAAGAAGAAAAAATAGAATATAACAATATAAAGAAAGCAGTCATAAAGATTGTGTTTTAAATACTATCAAAATGGACAATATAGCATTAATTGAATCATTTGGTGATTTCAAAGACGAAAAAAATATAGACAGAATTACGTTGATGGCGATTTTGGAAGAATCTCTGCAAAGTGTATTGAGAAAAAAATACGGGTCAGATGATAATTTTGACATCATTGTAAACCCAGACAAAGGAGATTTGGAAATTTGGCACAATAGAATTGTAGTTGAAGACGGAATGGCAGAAGATGATAGTGCAGAGATTGAGCTTTCAGTAGCCCGTAAAATCGAGCCTGACTTTGAAGTGGGTGAAGAAGTTTCCGAATCCGTTGCATTAAAAGACTTAGGAAGAAGAGCCATATTAGCACTACGTCAAAACCTTGTTGCTAAAGTAATGGAGCATGACAATGCAAATCTCTATGAGCGATTTAAAGATATGGAAGGTGAAATTATTTCCGGAGAAGTTCATCACATCCGTCAAAAACATATAATAGTGATGGATGACGAGCAAAACGAAATGATATTACCAAGAGAGAATCAAATTCCATCTGACTTTTTCAGAAAAGGAGAGTCTGTTCGGGCTGTTGTAGAAGAAGTAAGACTAAGAGGAATTAAACCTCAAATTATTCTTTCCAGAACATCACCTAAATTCTTGGAAAAATTATTTGAACAAGAAATTCCGGAAATCTTTGATGGAATTATCACTATAAAAGGAGTCGTGCGGATTCCGGGTGAAAAAGCAAAAGTAGCTGTAGAATCTTATGATGACCGAATAGACCCGGTAGGAGCATGTGTCGGAATGAAAGGGTCAAGAATTCACACAATCGTACGTGAATTAAAAAATGAAAACATAGACGTAATCAACTATACAAATAACCTACAGCTCTATGCAACAAGGGCATTAAGTCCGGCACGGATATCTCGAATGGAAATAGATGAAGAAGAAAGCAAAATAGCTGTTTGGGTAAAACCGGATGAAGTTTCCAAAGCAATTGGAAAAAGCGGTCACAACGTACGATTAGCCGGACGATTACTAGGTATGGAAATAGATGTATTTAGAGATGCTCCACAAGACGAAGATGTAGAATTATCAGAGTTTTCTGATGAAATCGACACATGGGTAATTGATGCCTTTAAAAACATTGGACTAGACACAGCGCGAGCAATATTAGAACAAGATATAAATGACTTAGTTTCTCGAACAGATTTAGAAGAAGAAACAATTCATGATGTAATCCGAATTTTACGAGAAGAATTAGAAGATTAAGTTCAAATCAATAAATGAAAACGTACTAAATTTAGAATTAGTACATTTGCAAACCGAAAATCCAAATCACTATATGTCGGGAACGATAAGATTAAATAAAGTACTTAAAGAATTAAACATCTCAATTGACCGAGCAGTTGACTTTTTGAACGAGAAAGGAATTGAAGTTGAGCGTACACCCAATACGAAAATCGACCAAGAAACCTATGGAGTATTAATTCAGGAATTTCAATCTGATGCCAAACAAAAAGCAGCATCAGAAGAAGTGGTGATTAACAAAATGCCTGAAAGAAAGCCGGAGCCTCCAAAAGCTGAAGAACCCAAACCGGAAAAAGAGGAGAAACCCGAAAAGGCAATAACCACCAAAGTAGAGCTAGAAGGACCAAAAACAGTAGGTAAAATTGATTTGGATAAATTAAAACCTTCTAAGCCTAAAGAAAAAGTAGCTGAACCGGAAAAGAAAGAAGAGCCCAAAAAAGAGGTAGAAGTCAAAAAAGAAGAAAAACCGGTAGAACCAAAACCTGAAAAAAAGGAAGAAAAACCAGTCAAAGAAGAGGTTAAAAAAGAAAAAGTACAGCCATCAGAAAAGCCTAAAACACCGGAAGCTGCTGAAAACGTAAGTGAAGAACCGGAAAAAATAGAAACCAAGTATAAAAAACTTGACGGGCCCAACTTTACAGGCAAAAAACTAGATTTATCAGAATTTGAAAAAGATAAAAAACTAGCTGAAGACCGAAAAGAAAAGCAGAAACAAGAAAAAGAAAACAAGAAGAAGCGGAAAAGAATCCGTAAAGATGTAAAACTTGGTGACACCAAGTCTCCTGGAAATAATCAAAACAATAGACCGGGAAATCGAGGAAATAAAGGAGGTCAAAATAGAGGGCCAAGAAGACAAACAACGGAACTTACAGATGAAGAAGTTTCTAAACAAATTAAAGAAACGCTAGAGAAGTTAACCAACAAAGGAGTTAAATCAAAAGCATCTAAACATAGAAGAGATAAGCGAAAAGAACGTCGTGAAATAGAAGCCTTGGAACAAGAGGCGATGGAGAAAGACAAAACGCTTCACGTAACAGAGTTTGTTACAGTTAACGAACTTGCTAGTTTGATGGATGTTTCGGTGACAGAAGTAATCTCAGCATGTATGTCATTGGGAATTATGGTAACCATGAACCAACGACTCGAAGCCGACACAATACAGTTAGTTGCAGATGACTTTGGTTATGAAGTTGAGTTTAGTAATGCAGAAGAAGAATTAGTTTCAGAAGAAGAGGTAGAAGACAATCCGGAAGACTTAGTTTCACGCGCACCAATTGTCACGGTAATGGGGCATGTTGATCACGGTAAAACATCACTATTAGATTACATTCGTAAATCAAACGTAATAGCAGGTGAGTCCGGAGGAATTACACAGCACATAGGTGCATACAACGTGAAATTGGAAAATGGACAAAATATAGCATTTTTAGACACACCAGGACACGAAGCATTTACCGCAATGCGGGCAAGAGGAGCACAGGTTACAGATATTGCAATTATTGTAATAGCAGCAGATGACCAAGTGATGCCACAAACACGTGAAGCAATAAGTCATGCACAAGCAGCCGAAGTTCCAATTATTTTTGCAATAAACAAGATTGATAAAGAAGGAGCAAACCCAGATAAAGTAAAAGAACAACTAGCCAATATGAATTTATTGGTAGAAGATTGGGGAGGAAGCATTCAGTCTCAAGATATTTCAGCAAAACAAGGACTTCATGTAGAAGAACTATTAGAAAAAGTATTACTCGAAGCCGAAGTTTTAGATTTAAAAGCTAATCCAAAAAGACTAGCGACCGGAACAGTGGTAGAAGCCTCACTAGATAAAGGGCGTGGATATGTATCTACAATTTTAGTTCAAAACGGTACACTTAGGATAGGAGATTATTTAGTAGCAGGAAGTAATCATGGTAAAGTGAGGGCAATGCTAGATGAAAGAGGTCGTCAAGTGAAAGAAGCAGGACCATCCACACCAGTCACAATTTTAGGATTAGATGGAGCGCCAACAGCGGGAGATAAATTCCGTATTTATGAAGATGAAAGAGAAGCAAAACAAGTTGCCACTAAACGAGAACAACTACAAAGAGAACAAACCATACGAACTCAGAAACACATCACACTAGATGAAATTGGTCGTCGAATAGCATTAGGCGATTTCCAAGAGTTAAATATTATTCTAAAAGGAGATGTGGACGGTTCAGTGGAAGCACTAACAGACTCCTTACAAAAGCTGTCAACAGATGAAATCCATATTAACATCCTACACAAAGGAGTAGGGCAAATTACAGAATCTGATGTATTATTAGCGAGTGCTTCAGATGCGATTGTGATTGGGTTCAATGTTCGTCCGGGAGTTTCTGCAAAAGAAATAGCGGAGCGTGAAGAAATTGAAATCCGTAACTATTCCATTATTTACGATGCAATTAACGATGTGAAAGAAGCAATGGAAGGAATGCTTTCACCGGAATTGAAAGAACAAGTAACAGGTAATATAGAAATCCGTGAAACATTCAAAGTTTCAAAAGTAGGAACAATTGCCGGTTGTATGGTGTTGGACGGGAAAGTTACCCGAAACTCTAAAATACGTTTAATCAGAGATGGAGTTGTGATTCATGAAGGAGAATTAGCAAGTCTAAAACGCTTTAAAGACGATGTAAAAGAAGTTTCCAAAGGCTATGAATGTGGTTTAAACATCAAAAACTACAATGACATTCAGGTTGGAGACATTATAGAAGCCTATGAAACGGTAGAAGTAAAGAAAAAGTTAAAGTAAAACTTTAAATAGAATCATTCAAAAAAGCCATTCATATTATTTGAGTGGCTTTTTTGTAGTATACATAAGCCTTTTGGCATAAGTATGGAAAGGATGTTAAAGTTAAATTAAATTTGGATTTCTTAATAAAATGTTACAATTTTGCGATGATAATGTTATAAAAAATTAAGTATGAGGACAAAATTTGCATTTTTTAGTGCACTTTTCCTGCTCTTTGTAGGGCAGGCAATTTTTGCTCAGGTTACAGGTACAGTACAGGATTCTTATGGATTTCCTGTTGCTGACGCAGAGGTAACTGTTAGAGGAGGTGATGCCACCGAATATACAAATGATGAAGGGGCATTTACCATTGATGCGAAAGTCGGTGATGTATTGATAGTTACCGATATGGATGGAGTTTCACAAGACTTCAAAGTAACTGGAACCAATATGGGTACTATGAATTTTGGTGCTGAAATTGTTTTGACTCCGGGGGTTATTGATAGCTATCGTAAAATCACAAAAGACAATAGTGACATGGCACAGACTACGGTTAGTTCTGCTACATTAGAGAACAGACCAAATGCTTCTGTTATCCAAACTTTACAAGGACAGGTTTCCGGTTTGAATATCATGACAGGTAGTGGTCAACCGGGTGCGATAAGTACAGTTTTTTTAAGAGGGCAATCCTCATTGAATGGTAGTTCTGAACCATTGTATATAGTTGATGGTATTCCTCAGAATACAGGATCATTTAGAACGATTAATCCAAATGATATTGAAACAATCAGTGTTTTAAAAGATGCAAGTGCAATCGCCATTTATGGTAACAGAGGAGCTAATGGAGTGATTGTGATTAAAACAAGATCGGGAAAATATAATCAAGGGGTTAAATTTAACTACTCTGCTACTTCTGGTGTTTCCATTCTTCAAAGCAATGACTATAATATGATGGATGCAAGAACATATTTAGCACTTGAAAAGCAAAGAAATATAGGTTGGGGTGCAGGGATGACTGATGCAGAGATAGCAGCCTATGACATTAATACCGATTGGACAGATGTAATGATAAGAAAAGGATTTTCTCAAGAACACAATTTTAGTATAGAGGCAGGAGGAGAAAATCTTAATTCATTTACTTCATTAGGCTATTTAAACCAAAAGGGTATTGTTAGAAATACAGATTTAACTCGATATAGTGTGCGAAATAATTTAAATGGTCGTACATCAAATGAAAAGTTTAAATATACTACAAATTTATACGTTGGTTTCTCTAGAAGAAATGAAGCTACAAGTTTAGGTACAGGAGGGGTAAATCAAAATCCAATGATTGCTGCATTTACAGGAATTCCATATATATCTCCAGATATGTATACGAACTCTGAGGAGCTATTAAGTATGTATCAAGCTAATGGTACATTACTATACACCCCTTTATTTATCTTAGATAAGTTTAAAACATATTCAAACCGATATGACGAGTTAAAATTATTAGGAGATGTAAGCGGTACATTAAATATTGCTGAGGGGTTAGATTTAAAAGGTAGTGTTGGATTAGATTATAGAACCTCTACTCGTTATGCCTTTCAATCACCTACATCGTTTAACACATATTTGTTCTTAGAAGATGAACAAGAGTTTGGAGGAGCGGAATCATACTCAAACCAAGCAGACTTCTTGGCAAATGTATTAACTCAATTGAATTATAATAAAACATTTGCTGATAAACATACAATCTCTGCAGGTGTATATTTAGAATACTTTAAAGCACATAGAAGGTATAATTATTTAAGACAAAATGGACTTTATCCAAATACTGCATATCCTGGAGGGTACGGTTCAGGTTGGATAGGTCATAATGCTGAAACAGAGTTTTATTTACCAAATATTAATGCATTTAGACAAGATGGAGGAATCTTTTCTTATTTTGCAAATGCAGATTATGATTTTGATGGTAGATACGGTGTAAGTGGTACATTTAGAAGAGATGCTTCATCAAGATTCTCTGCTGATGAAAGATGGGGAACTTATTGGTCTGTTGCGGGTAGATGGAATATTCATAACGAAAAGTTTTTAGAAGGAACAGCAGTAAATGTCTTAAAACTAAGAGCTTCTTATGGTGTGACAGGGAATCAGCTAGTAGCTGATCCAGTTACCGGTGTATATAGTCAGTTTGATGCTCAACTATTACCATATACTTCATATGATTCATATTCAGGGTATAATAGCGGTGGGTCTTTAGGATTAGCTCAACTAGGAAATCCATACTTGAAGTGGGAAGATATTATACAAGCTAATATAGGCTTAGACTATGAGTTCTTTAAATCACGACTAAGAGGTTCTTTGGATTTTTATCAGAAAGAGACAGAGGATATGTTTATGCCGGTACCTTATTCAGCCGTTTATGGAGTCTTCGATGTAACAGGAAATTCCGGAGATGCTGTTAATAAGGGGGTTGAGTTTTCTGTAGATTATGATATTATAAAAAACAATAACACGAAGTTAACATTTAACTTTAATGGGGCTTATAATAAAAATGAAATTACTAGATTGTCTGAAGAAGATGGTTCTATTTATAATGGAGGAGCCTATATCAATCAAGTAGGAGGACCTATGAATGAATACTTCTTATATAGATATGCAGGAGTAAATCCTGAAAATGGAAATTTATGGTTTTATGATAGAAATGGAAATATGACAGAAGAGCCAAGCGATTATGATAGATATTCTACTGGAAAAAGTCGTTTGCCTGTTTATCAAGGAGGGTTTGGTTTAGACTTTGATTACAAAGGAGTATTTGTAACTGCTGCCTTTACTTACGCAATTGATGCTTATAGAATGGACTGGGATTACTATGGTGTTTTAGATCCATCAAATATCGGTACGTTTAATGTAAGTAATGAGTTGTTAGAAAATTATTGGATTTCTGCAACAGAAACACCAAATGCTACTATGCCATCATTAGATGCTACTAATATTGGTTTTGGAGCTCAGTCAGATAGGTTCTTGGTAGATGCATCTTACCTGAGATTGCGTTATGCATCATTAGGGTATAATTTACCGAAGAGCTTACTAAAGAATACATTTGTAACTGATGGCAAGATTTTTATTCAAGCAGAGAACTTAGTTACTTGGTCTAAATGGAAAGGGTATGATGCAGAAAGTGATAGAGCAGGAGATCAATGGCAGTATCCTACACCTAGAATCTTATCAATAGGTGTTAATTTTGGTTTTTAATTATTAATTAATGAAAATTATGAAAAAGATAATATATATAGTAAGTCTTTGTGTCACACCTTTCTTATTCAACTCTTGTGAGGATGCGTATGATATAGAAAGACATGGAATATTAGACCCTACAACAGTTGATCCTTATATTACAATGAGTGATGTAAGAGCAGGATTAAATGATGTTTATGGTGAAATGAATAGATCCAATCAGATTGCATTAGCTTCCATATGGACAGATGAGTGTGGTATAGGATATGCAAATGGAGGACAAGGAATTTCAGATGGAGAATATTCATTTCAAATGACTTCTGAGTCTAATTTTTCATTGCAAATATGGTACGAAAACTATGGCGTTTTGAATGCAATAAATCGCTTTTTTGATGGTACTGAAAGATACCAAGAAAACTATGGTGATGGATCATCTGAAGAAACAACTGAAATAAATGAGTTGGTTGCTCAAGCAAAAGTAATAAGAGCCTATACATATTTGGATTTATTGTCATATTATTCAACAGATATGACGGATGATAATGCTTTGGGAGTTATGAATTTGGAGAATTTAGTTCCTGAACTTACGAATCCGGTTAACTTAGCAAGAGTTACTAATGGTGAAATTTTTGACTTTATAGAGCAGGATTTAGAAGATGCGGAAATGTATTTGGCAGATAATGACATGATTTATGTAAATCCAGCAACCATAAATGCTATTAAAGCACGTATGGCTTTGTACAGAGGTCATTATACAGATGCAATTACCTATGCACAAGCAGTAATGGATGAATACTCTCTTGTTTCCAGAGGAGTTTATAGAAGTATGTTTTTCACAAATGCTGATACAGATGAAGTCATTTTTAAATTAAAAAGAGTTGAGGGACAGTACGCTGTTGGGCGTACATGGTCTTCAATCAATTCAAATTATGATGGTTCCCCTTTCTTTGAAATTGGAAGATCATTGTTTAATTCATTTGATGAAAATGATATTCGTTACTCTGTAAACGTAGGATTAGGCTCAGTAATTGATGAGAACTATACAACAAGTACTGACTATAGAAATACGGATGTTTTACTAATTGGTAAATACAAAGGAACAAGTACATCACCAAATGATTTAATCGTCTTTAGAGTTGCAGAAATGTACTTAATCAAAGCAGAAGCACAAGCTAATTTAAATTTCTTAACGGATGCAGCTACGACATTACAAGAAATCAGAAATGCTAGATTTAGTTCAGGTAATGCACCAAGTTTACCAACTTATGCAAGTAAAACAGAAGCCTTAGCAGATGTTTTGGATGAAAGAAGAATTGAGTTTGCATTTGAAGGGCATAGATATTTAGACTTAAAGCGTATAGGTTCTGTAATAGGAACTGGTGCTGAGAGAGACCCTATGGATTGTCAGTTCAATGGAGCATGTTATTTAGATGGATCTTCATATAAATTTACATTACCAATTCCTAGTATTGAATTAGGTGCTAACCCTGCGATTTCAGGTCAGCAAAACACAGGTTATTAATTATAAATAATATATATTTAATATATCAAGTGCGGCTTAAAATAAGCCGCACTTTTTAATTTTTTCGTATCTTGCTCAGTATTTAAATCACTTAAAATCATGAAATACAGAATTACCATATTACTTTGTTTAATAATAACCTCGTTAGCTCACTCACAAATTTACTCAATAAATGGTACAGTTATTAGAACAAATAGTACAGCAGATAAGGTTAACGGTTCCCCATATATAGATGATAAATACAGAGAGGCTAAAGTAAGTGGTGCAGATAATTTAGTAGAATTAAGATACAACGTTTATGGAGATCAGATGGAATATAAAGTAGGAAACCTTGTTTACTCTATGAATAAAGCAACTCATCCTGAGGTCAATTTTCAGCAACTAAATAAGAAATATATCTATACAAATTATACGGATGAAAAAAACACATTAGCATCGGGTTATCTACTCGTAAAGTTTGGGGGAGAAACAGCATCTCTTTATCAAAAAGAGTCAATTATATTTGTACCTAGAAAAGAAGCTACATCTAGCTATGAACAGTCAAAATCGGCAGAGTATAAATTACAGGCTCCTAAATATTTCTTTAAATATAAATCAGATGAAATAAAACAAGTAATAACCAATAAAAAGAAGTTTGTAGTACTTTTTGGAGAAGATGAAGCAAAGGTCAAAAATTATATAAAATCAGAAAAAATTAATCTGTCAAATGAGTTAGATTTAGTAAAACTCTTTAAGCTTTTAAATACCTTATAGTAAGATTTTCAAGATCTTAAGCCTATTTTGTCAAGTACTTTTTAGCCTTTTTACGGACATTATTTTCTATTGCCTTTATCATTTCCATAGCTATATCTTTTCCGGTAGCCCCCTCAATTCCCTCCAATCCAGGAGATGAATTGACCTCTAACAGTAAAGAGCCTTTATCTGAGCGAATCATATCTACACCGGCAACATCTAGCCCCATAGCTTTTGCAGCATGAATAGCTAGCTTTCTTTCCTCCTTTGTTATTTTGACTATTGAACCCGTTCCTCCTAAATGGATATTAGCTCTAAACTCACCCGGAGGTGCTTCTCTTTGCATAGAGGCAACAACTTTTCCATTAATCACAAAACAGCGAAGATCTTTCCCATTAGCTTCTTTTATAAATTCTTGAACCAAAATATTAGCATTAAGACTTTTGAATGCATTAATCACAGATTCTGCTGCTTTTTTGGTTTCAGCAAGTACCACTCCTTTTCCCTGTGTCCCTTCTAAAAGTTTTATGATAAGAGGTGAGCCACCTACCATTTTAATTAAATCATTAGTGTCGAGTGGAGAGTTGGCAAAACCTGTAGTTGGAATCTGTAATCCATTATTTAGAAGTAGTTGTAAAGAATAGAGTTTATCTCTAGAGTAAGTTATAGCTGAAGATGAATTGAGTGCATATACACCTAAAGATTCGAATTGCCGAGTTAATGCACAGCCGTAGTAAGTCATACTTGGACGAATACGTGGAATTACAGCATCTAATTCATTTAAAATTCGTCCTCCTCTATAATGTACTTCTGGTGTTTGAGCATCTAATTTTATATAACATTGTTTAATGTTGAAAAACTCAATTTGATGTCCCATTTGCTCTCCGGCCTCTATAATTCTCTGATTACTATATAAATCAGGGTTACTTGCTAAAACTCCAATTTTAAGTCCTTGTGCTAGGTTTCTTTCTTTTTTGTACAGTACATCAAGAGTTTCACTATCTACCTCTCCTAACAAAAAACTACTTTCGGGGTCTACTAAAATTCGCCCCTTCATAGCTTCTCGACCGAGTAACATTCGGTAGCCCATTGTATCACGATTAGTAAGTGAAACCTCTATTTCCCAACTATATTCTTGAATTTTAAGTACAGCCTTTACCACATAACGTCTTTCACGGTTACCAGTAGAACTCTTTATAGTTCGCATATCTACAACAGGAGCTTCACAGTGAACAACACGTTTTCCATCAAACTGAATAGGGTAAACATCAAAAGAAACCCAAGGATCACCCCTTCGCTGGAAGGGAGCTATATTTACAGCGTGAAGTGCAGAGGTTTTTGCACCACTATCTACGCGTACTTTTATCATTGGTAACCCCATATCAGGGAGGGTAACCCACTCCTCACTACCGGCTATCATTTTATTTTCCATTCAGAAAGTATTTTTATTGATACGAAGATATAGAAAAAAGGATGTAATAAACTTTTCATGTAAAGTTAAATAACTTTTTTTATGATAGAATCTCATTATCTGATTGGTGTAAGAAGTAGATTAACTCTATTGATTCTTCTATTTTCTATATTATTTCAATAGTGTTATGAAATAAAGATACTTTTGAATAGTATTATATGTTGAGTGTCTGTATAGTGAATTTAAATGTACTCTCAGTTATTGGGACTAGATTTACAAAGTATTATGAATAAGTATTGAGTAAATTATATTGAAAAATAAGTTTTATAGATTGGAGAAAATCTAAAGTAGTTAAAAAAACCGAGTAGAAAAATTCTACTCGGTTTTTTGTTGAATGTTTTGTTTTAACTCTTAGGTGTAAGCGCTTTTAGTGCATCATCAAGATTGAAATCTAAACTTTTCATCCTTGGTGGATAATCTTGCAAAGACTTCATAAAAATATTGATTTTTTCCATTGCAAGAGGCAATGCGAAAGAACGGTTTTCTTGCCACTCGTCAAATCCTCTTGAATCATGAAACCTTTCGAATGGGTCTAACTTTAAGTTTGTGATAAGAGGTGTCACCATATTTTGTTGAACACCGTTGAACCATTTATCCTGCTGTTTAAATAAGAATTTATAATCACCTACTCTGACACCGTGCAAGGTCGTCTCTGTAAAATAGAAAAATTCAGATCTATTGGATTTACCTTTTCCTGTAATGAGTGGAGTTTGGTCATAGCCATCCAAATGGATTTTTTCATAACTACGATTGCCGGCTTTATAACTTGACAACAATTTATTCTTCAAATCCGGCTCACCCATTTGAGACATAATGGTAGGCAGCCAATCTTCCATAGACATCATTTCACCGCTTGTCGTTCCTGCCGGAATTACACCCGGCCATTTTACGATTACAGGCACTTTGAATCCCCCTTCATATCCTCCTACACCTTTCTGTCCTCTGAAGGGTTGATTACCACCGTCAGGCCAACTATTAGATGCTGCACCGTTGTCTGTAGCAAACATAATCAAAGTATTATCTGCAATTCCTAAATCATCTATCAATGCCAAAAGTTCACCTACAACGTCGTCCATTTCTTTCACTCCATCTGCATAAGTACCATATCCGGTAATGCCTTCATATTTTTCATTCAGATTGGTTTTGTAATGCATACGGGTTGTGTTATGCCATACGAAGAATGGTTTATCTGCTTTCACTGCATCTGTAATGAAACGCTTGGATTCTTTAAGAATCTCCCATTCTAGATTTCTTTGGCGTTCTACTCCAAAGCCTCCTGTATCTTCAATTTTTTGTTTACCATTTCCTTGTGCCCAAGAATGAATTACGCCTCTTTGTGCAAATTTCTGTGCTACTTTTGGGTCTTTAGGATAATCATACAACTCAGTATATTCACCTGCATTCAAATGATACAAAATCCCAAAAAATTCGTCAAACCCATTATTGGTAGGTAGATGTTCATCACGATCTCCCAAATGGTTTTTTCCAAATTGTCCTGTTGTGTACCCCATTGGTTTTAGTAAAGTAGCCAATGTAGGGTCTTTGGTGCTAAGTCCTTGCTCAGCTCCAGGTAAACCAACAGTGGCCAAACCCACACGAATCGGATATTGCCCTGTAATAAATGCGGCTCTCCCCGCAGTACAAGATGCCTGCGCATAGTGATCCATAAACAGCATACCTTCATTAGCAATACGGTCAATGTTTGGTGTTGAGCCACCCATCATACCTCGGTGGTAAGCACTTAAATCCCACATCCCTACATCATCCCCCCAAATGATTAATATATTTGGTTTTTCTTGAGAAAATAACAGTGTTGAGTTCACTGCCAATAAAAGACATAGCGTAACAATTTTTTTCATAAATATTAATTTTAAATTGAATTAAATAGTTCCAGTTCTTTTTGGTCATTATTAGTAAACTATTTAAATAAAATCAAGATTTTTCAAAGTTAAGAAAAATAGAGATATTTAGCTTAAATTTATATTAAGCCAACAACCTACGCTCTCCTCTTATTTTACTCCCATATTATACAATGTAAATGCAAATTTATCGGCAGTTTCATTGATGATAGCTTCTGTTGATTTCCCCGCACCATGCCCTGCCTTGGTATCAATTCTAATCATAACGGGATTTTTACACCCTTGTTTATCTTGAAGCTCTGCTACAAATTTATAGCTGTGTGCAGGTACAACTCTGTCATCATGATCTCCTGTTGTCACCATAGTTGCAGGATAGCAAGTTCCTTTTTTTACATTGTGTACAGGTGAATAGCCTTTTAAGTAATT
>JBKEAG010000044.1:0-4059 GCA_047972025.1 Moheibacter sp. | reverse complement strand
TCAGAAGTTTTTGGAGATTAATATTTTCAAACCTCATCGGTTAAAATTTTCTATCTTTGTACGTTGGAAATAATGTAGAGATATGAGTTGTGGAAGTTGTGGAACTTCAGCAAATGGGCTACCAAAAGGCTGTAAAAATAATGGAGCATGTGGAACAGACGGAAGTTGTGGTAAACTCCCTGTATTCGACTGGCTTTCCAATATGCGATTACCAAACGGTCAATTGGAGTTTAGTTGTGTAGAAGTTCGATTTAAAAATGATCGAAAATTATACTATAAAAATACAAATAACCTATCACTAAGTGTAGGAGATATAGTTGCTGTTGAAGCTCAGTCCGGGCATGATATAGGTGTAGTGACATTAACAGGAGAATTGGTTCGGATTCAGATGAAAAAAAGAAATTTGAACGAAGACTCGGAAGATGTTCAAAAGATTTACCGTAAGGCAAACGAAAAAGATGTTGAAACATGGCAAATTTACCGTGAAAAGGAGCAAACTACAAAAATGCGTGCCAGAAGGATTGCGGTAGATTTAGGTCTTGAAATGAAAATCACCGATGTTGAATATCAAGGAGATGGTATAAAAGCCATTTTTTACTATACAGCAGAAGGGCGTGTTGATTTTAGAGAATTAATCAAGCAATACGCCACTGCTTTCGGTGTTCGAATAGAAATGAAACAAATTGGTTACAGACAAGAAGCTGCAAAAGTAGGAGGAATTGGCTCTTGTGGCCGAGAATTATGCTGCTCCACATGGTTGACTGACTTTCGCTCCGTAAGTACAGCCGCTGCTCGTTACCAACAATTATCCATCAACCCTCAGAAACTAGCCGGCCAGTGTGGGAAGTTAAAATGCTGTTTAAATTATGAATTGGACTCTTATTTAGATGCTTTGGACCAATTCCCATCATTAGAAAGTACCTTTGAAACAGAAAAAGGAACAGCTTCTTGTATGAAAATAGATGTTTTCAAAAAAGAAATGTGGTTTAGCTATTCAAAAGGTGGAATTAGTTGGTATAAATTTACAGTAGAACAATCAAAAGAATATATTTCCCAAAGTAAAAAAGGAGAAAAAACAGCCCCCTTAGAAGATTTGGCAAAAGATTTGGTTGAAACAAAAAAAGAGTTTGTTGACGTTATAGAAGAAAACTCATTAGAACGGTTTGAACGTAAAAATAGAAACCGTAATCGAAATAGAAAAAATAAGCCTAGAAATAGTAATCAAGGAACTAACACTAGTAGAGATAAAAGACCAGGAGGAGATTCTAGAGAAAAGAAAACACAGAGCAACAGACCTCATAAAAGTAATAAAGAAAGACAAGAAAAAAACAATACAGGAGAAAAACGATTTAAAAATAAACCAACGAATCAGAAGAAATCAACCCATTTCAAAAAAAGAGATAACCGTGGACCACAAAACAAAAAAGATGAAAATCAATAAGTTATTACCATTTTTAGTAGTGCTTATGCTTTTTGTACAATGTGACTCGCCTCACTTTTATCAGAATCAGGTTCCGATTAAAAATAGTTGGAATATAAATACTCCCGTGAATTTCGAATTTAACATTCAGGACTCTACTAGCAACTATGACTTCTTTCTGTTGAGCCGTAACAATAATGAATACCCTTATAGCAACCTTTACTTATTTACCGAATTGACCAACCCAAAAGAAGAAGTATTTCGGGACACTTTGCAGTATTATTTAGCATTTCAGGATGGTGAATGGGTAGGTACAGGAAGCAGTTTAAAGGAACTGTATCTTTTGTATAGAGAAAACATTTCACTAAAAGACACCGGCACATACAAACTCTCTGTTTGGCATGGTATGCGTGAAGACCAACTAATAGGAATTGAAGATTTAAGTTTAATTGTGGACAAATCCAACCAACAATAATGAGTACACAAAAAAATACAACGACGAAAAAGAAAAAATCCTTTTCAGTAAAAAGGATGCTATTTTTTATTTGGACACTTTTCTTACTAGGTGCTCTAAGCATTTACCTACTTTTTTGGGGTACATCAAAGGGACTATTAGGAGAGATGCCTGATGTTCAAGAATTAGAAAATCCGGATATTTATGTTTCATCAGAAATTTATTCATCTGATGGGATATTATTAGACCGATTTGAGACTGAAAAACGAATACCCATTACCTACAAGGATTTACCAAAACATGTAGTAGATGCCCTTTTGGCAAGAGAAGATATCCGTTATAGAGAGCACTCAGGTATAGATCCACGCAGTACTTTGCGTGCTGTTACTTCTGCCGGAGGTTCTGGTGGAGCAAGTACCATCACCCAACAGTTGGCAAAGCAGTTGTTTACAGAAAACAGATCTTCAGGTAAACTAGAACGTGGATTTCAAAAAATAAAAGAATGGGTAGTTGCGGTTGAACTTGAAAAACGATACACAAAAGATGAAATTATTGCTATGTATCTCAATAAGTTTGATTTCGTTTATAATGCCAATGGAATAGAGCTTGCCTCTAAAGTTTATTTTAACACAACAACAGAAAAACTAACGTTAGAGCAAGGAGCAATGCTCATAGCTATGCTAAAAAATCCGGTTTTATACAATCCAATTAAATTTCCGGACAAAGCAAAACACGAACGAAATGTTGTGTTAAACCAAATGGTAAAATATAATTTACTCAATTCCACCGAAGCAGAAGTAGCCAAAGCAAAACCTTTAGCAATTGACAAGCAGGAGATTAACACAATTAGTGAGTCTTACTCAGCCTATTATAAACACCAGTTGCGAAAAGAAGTGCAGTCCTATTTAAAAGGATTAGAAGAAGAAACCGGTAAAAAATACAATGTTTATAAAGATGGACTTAAAATTTATGTAACAATTGATTCAAGAATGCAAAAGTTAGCAGAAGATGCAGTTGCAAAACATTTAAAGTCTCTACAAAGAATCTTTTTTGCTGAACATAAATACAATAAACGTGCACCATTCTATGGTCTTTCAGAAGAAAAACGACAACGAATCTTTCAACGTGCAATGAAAAACACATCGTTATACAAACATTGGAAAGATTTAGGAAAGTCTGACGAAGAGATATTAGCAGAATTTAACCAAACTCGGGATTCTGTGAAAATATTTACTTGGGACGGCATCGAATACAAAAAAGATATGTCGCTCATGGACTCCATCAAATACCACAAACACATTTTACAATCGGGTATGATGTCTATGAATCCTAAAGATGGAACAATCAAAGCATGGGTAGGAGGTATTAATTGGGATTATTTCAAATATGACCATGTGAAACAAGCACGTAGACAGGTAGGGTCAACATTTAAACCTTTTGTTTATGCAACAGCAATCAATCAAATGAACTATACACCGTGTAATACGGTTTCAAATGCTCCTTTTCAGATTGGTCAATGGAAACCTCGTAATGCTAATCGCAAATATGGTGGGAGTCAGGACTTACGGACCGCCCTAGCCTTTTCTACCAATGTTATAACTGCTCGATTAATTGCCCAAACAGGAGTAGAACCGGTACGACAATTTGCAAAAGATTTAGGTGTAGAGAGCAACATTCCTAAAGATTATACCATTGCTCTTGGTTCTGCTGACTTAACCGTTTATGAAATGGTAGGTGCTATGAGTACTTTTGCTAACAATGGGATTTATATAAAACCGGAATTGGTTATCAAAATAGAAGACAAAACCGGACGTGTTATCAAAGACTATAAACCTGAAACCCGAGAAGTTATTAATGAATATGTAGCATATGCTATGATTGACTTGATGAAAGGAGTAACGAACCGAGGAACAGGTAAATGGGTGAGAACAAAATATGGAATAAAAAGTGAAGTCGCTTCAAAAACAGGAACAACCAATGATAACTCAGATGGTTGGTTCATTGGATTGACCCCAAATCTTGTTACAGGGGTTTGGGTAGGTTGTGAAGACCGCTTTGCTCACTTTAGAAGTACCGGTAGAGGGCAAGGGGCTGCAACGGCACTTCCTATTTGGTCTTACTATATGCAAGGTGTCTATAAAAATGGAAAAGAATTTGGAGTACTAGCCTCTGATGAGTTTGAAAA
>JBKEAG010000070.1:0-1536 GCA_047972025.1 Moheibacter sp. | reverse complement strand
GTCGATGTTATATAAAATTAGGAAAACCGTTTAAAGCACTAAAAGCATTTCACCAATCTTTACACGAAGACCCACAACTTGATCAAAGTTGGGTTGCAACCTCTGATTTATATGAAAGCATAGGAAATTACGAGGAGGCTTTATACTATTTAAACCGCGCTATAGACTTAGATTCACTCAATATTGACTATTGGAAACGGAGAGCCTATTTACACATTCAACTAGTTCGGTTTGAAGAGTCGAGTTTAGACTATTACCGTTTAGTAGAATTAGAATCAAATAATTTTTATAATTGGCTAGGACTAAGTGAAACTTTAATCACCATAGGAGATTACCAAAAAGCAATAGAAGCTGTTTATCGTGGATTGAAGTATTTTAACCGAGCAGAGCTATATTATCAGCTAAGTAATTGCTATTATTTGTTAGGAAATGAAAAGATGGGAAGTGAAGCCTTTGGTAAGGCCTCAGAAATGGATATGTCACTTAGGAGTGAAATGTTTCAAAAGTATCCAATTTTAGAAAGTAGGCATTTAAAGAAAAATCAGAAGCAAATTTCTAAGAAATAAAAATTATTTCTATTGAAATGATTTTTTTACAATTTCATAAACTTCAAAACTAATTTTTAAGATAAATTTGGTTCAATCTATTCCTGTTTTCGTATGAACTATCTTTTAATTGGTGATATACATGGTTGTTACTATACGCTTCAAAAAATGCTAAATCGGTATTGGCAGATAGATAGTGAAAACCTTATTATACTGGGTGACTTTGTAAACAAAGGAAAACATACTTTTGCAGTACTTGAATTTTTAATGAATCTTCAAAAAAAGTATAAAGAAAAAGTAATCATACTCAAAGGAAATAATGAGTACTTATTTGAAGAGTATTGCCGTAATTCTATCACATTTAAACTAAAACAAAAATTTGAAAATTATAATTTAAATTATATTCAAACCCTAGATTGGATAGATAAACTACCTCATTTTTGGGAAACAGATACTTTTTTTGCATCTCATGCAGGAATACCTATAACTAAAAACATCCCTGTTCTGGAGAAAGATGTAGATCTTCTTTTTAATCGAAAACCACTTCAAGATATAGGAAAGCATCAATTTTTGGGGCATATAATTGTTTCAAACCCTACTTTTGATAAAAATGCAAGAGCCTGGTACTTAGATACCGGAGCCGGAAATGGTAAATCTCTATCGGCTATTCGTATCAATGATTCTGCTCAAGTACTTAAAACAATTAGTTTGTCGGTAAGTAAAAAAGATATTGTTAATTAATTCAATTTCTCTTTCAGATATTGACCGGTAAATGATTTTTTTACTTTCGAAACCTCCTCTGGCGTACCCTTTGCCACAACAGTTCCACCACTTTGTCCACCCTGTGGTCCACTATCAATCACCCAATCAGCTTCTTTGATGATGTCCATATGGTGTTCAATTACACAAACCGTATGCCCAAGTTCTATCAAAGCTCGAAACGCTTTTAGCAGTTTTTTTATGTCATGAAAGTGGAGACCGGTAGAGGGTT
>JBKEAG010000120.1:0-2516 GCA_047972025.1 Moheibacter sp. | reverse complement strand
ATCCACACGTTATAAAGTTGATGATGGAACATAAGGGAGAGCTATCTGTAAAGGCATCAGGAGGAGTTCGTTCCAAAAAAGATGCCGAAGAAATGATAGCTTTGGGAGTGAAGAGAATCGGGACTTCTTCTGCCCTAAAAATTGTTTCGGGTGAGGCAAGTAATGAAAGTTATTGACGCAATACTTTTTATTATTTTGCGTTGAATTACATTAAAGTGATTAAAAAATTAAACATGAATAAATATTTATTACTCATAGTAATAGCTTTTGGGACACTATGGAGTTGCTCTGACAGTGAGTTGATTACACCGGGAGATGAGTTTGTAATTGAAACAGAATCCGGAACTTATACTGTTGAAATGAATGGAGTAGTTGAAGATTTTAGTCAAATCACAAGTGCAAATTCAAATACAACGACAAGTAATATAAGCGGTGCTAATTCCATTGGGGAGTCTATCAGTATTTTATTACCAAATGCTTTGTCTGTTGGTACTTTTACAGAAGTGGAGGGAGTTCGCGTAACAATACTTATGAATGATGGTACGAGCTTTGTAAATGTAGATGAAATGGCGGAATTATTACCATTAACAGTAGTGGTTTCAGAAGTTGACAATAGTAATGGATTAGTTACAGGGACATTTTATGGAACAGTTTATAATGCAACGACTGAAGAAACAATTACATTAACTAACGGATTATTTTTTGAAATTGAATTTGTACCAACAGAAACTACAGACCGAATCCTAGAAGCTAATTTTAATGATGAATTGATTGACTTTGGTACAGATGCTCAAGCAATCACTAGTGCAACTGAAACTGTGATTTCCGGGATAAATGCTGTGGAAAATCAGACTTTATCAATAACGATTCCGGGTGAAATTACGATTGGAAATTATACAGAAGCAGATAATGTAGTCTTTCAAGTAAATTTGGATTCATCAGGAAGTCCAAATGATATTTATACAAACTATGATACAACAACAGACACATATCTACCAGTTTCCGTTACCATAAGTAATGTTACCGAAACAACGGACGACGGTAGAATAGTCGGTTCATTTAGTGGAGAGATTGCTAAATTTGTAAATGGAGTTGCTACAGATGTTGTAACTGTTACAGCCGGGCAAATAGATGTGTCTATTGGAACTCCTTAAATTGGGGCTAATTTATAATAATATTTAGTTAAATGGATAGTGTCTCTATAATCTTAGGACACTATCCTGTAAAGTGTGTAAAGTTTACACACTTGGTGAGATACTACCTTTTTATTTTTTTCAGTACAAATCATTAAATTTCTTCTTCTGATAGCATTTTGGATAAATTGACCTTTTCGACCTTAAGCTCCATACTTTCAGAGTCTATTACTTCTTTAAAAGTTGATATTCTTGAGTTTTGTCAAGATTTACCTATAATTGTATTTAGTTGTTAATCATCATACAATATACTAACATTTAGTACCCTGAACCACTTTTATAACACACTTCGGGTTAATTTAAATTCATCTTTGTAAATTTGCTTAATCGATTCTTTTTTTAAAATTTGAAATTTTTGAAATTACCTCATACAACTTTTTGGAATGCAAAACAATACAAACGATTCTCAACACTCATTTATAATTATTTGAATGAAGATGAAAGAACAAATAATTTCTATGAGAACTTTCCTAATTATTCAAACCTAGAATTAGGTGCTACAAAAAAAATCCAGGAATACAAACATCGAAAAGTAGTTGCAGGTGTGCTTGAGAGACAATTGTCCAATCTCAATTTATCTGAAAAACAAAAAGAAAATCTTGAAAAACTTAAACTACACAACTCTGTTACTATCACAACAGGGCATCAACTAAATCTGCTGACCGGGCCACTCTTTTTCTTTCATAAAATTTTACAGGTTCTAAAGTGTTGTGAAGAAATATCTAAAAAATATCCAAACCTTCACTTTATTCCTATTTTTTGGATGGCTACTGAAGATCATGATTTTGAAGAAATCAATCACTTTTTCTACAAGAACAATAAAATCACTTGGAATAGAGAAAGTGGAAATGCTGTTGGTAGAATGACCCTTGAGGGCTTGAATGATGTTTTTGACTCATTTTTTAAACTGCTTCCCGACTCTTCCAACGCTCACTCTTTAAAAACACTCATAAAAACCTCATATCTGAACTCAAACAACCTGGCTGAAGCAACTAAAAGTATTGTAAACCAACTATTTGGAAACAAAGGTCTGTTGATGATTGATGGGGATGATAAAGATTTAAAGAAATTAATGATTCCCACTTTTGAAGAAGATTTACTCCAGAATACTGCATTTCACAAAGTAAGTGAAACCAATCTAAAGTTAGAAAAAGAGAACTATACCGTTCAGGTAAACCCTAGAAAAATTAATTTATTTTATTTCACTCAACAAAATAAACGAGAACGTATTGTACGTGAAAACAACCTCTTTAAAGTTTTAAATTCAGACATTCAATTTACACAAAAAGAGTTACAAAAGGCATTACATGAAACTCCTGAGAA
>JBKEAG010000051.1:0-3855 GCA_047972025.1 Moheibacter sp. | reverse complement strand
TCCCTGAAACGGTAAAAATTTGTACCATAACCTCTAGCTCTGAGTCACAATTATGTTCAAAGTGAAAATAGGTTTGGTTAGTAAACGGATTGGGCCAATTTAGTAATTTATCAATATAAATACTATTAGAGCCTTCTTCCATCACTACGAAGTCTAACGTTTGTTCAGATGAATTATTGTTGATATCCCAGGCTTTAAATGTAATCTGATGCTCTCCTAATTCTAGGTCTGCTAATCTATAAACCACTTGACCTTTTTGATAATCAAATACTTGAGGGTTTACACAGGGATTATTGTCTCCTCCTTCGTAATATTCATTTAAAACATAAGTCCCTTCTACATTTTGATCTAAAATACCTGTTAAATCATGGCCGATTGCTATACCACTTACATTAATCCCTACACTATCAGTCAAACAAGCTAGTAAATAAGGGTTTCGGTCTGTAATTCCTCCATCTACAAAATTTAGATTGTTCATATAAAGTCCAATCGTTGGGCCTTCGTCATCGTTTAGACCTTCTGGATTTTGGTCTCCAACCTTTACACTTTTTGAAGTCACACCATCTACAACATTATTGTGTGCATAAACTGTAAGCCTCCCATCACCCACTTCATAGTTTATGTCTTTTGGAACATAAAACTGGAATTTAAACTGACCATAGTTTACGTTTGTTCCTCCTCTAAATATTGCATTTACTTGTTCTTGAAAATTCATCACACCTATATCTCCATCATTATTTAGAGTTGATTTATTTACCGGTTTATCAAATAATGTAGCACTTGCTTTCCCATTAAAAGAATTGTCTCTTGTTGTCCCATTTTCATCTAACACTTCTCCTTCTATTTCTACAAAATCCATCGCACGAAGTGTCCCAGAAAATGTATCTGCGTCTTCACCATTTATCTTTGTAATTCTTATTTCTCTTGGAGGACGAACTATCCGAATCATTGGATCTCCTAATAAGTTTACATTTAGATTATCAGCTCGCCCAGCTAATCCATTGGCTTTAGCATGAGTCATGGCTTCTCCTATTGTCTGGTATTGATTTCCTTGAATATTTAATAATTCTTTCACATATATGTCATTAGCACCTTTTCCATAACCCACACCAACAGGTCGGCTTGTTGTAATCATAGCAACTGCTCCTCCTTCTGGTACTTTAAACATATAGACTCCCGCTGAGGGTAGGTGTGGTAAATCCCATACTGTAAACTCACATGTAATAGTCATAACAACCGGTAAACGTGAATATAGCCCACTAAAGTTTGAGAAATTATTAATTTCCTCAAGTGTTATGATTCTTTCTTGTGTCCAACTTCTAGGTCCTCCATGCCCAAAGTAATTAATAAAAGCACTTCCTAAATTAAAAGCATTTGAAATTAATTGATTTACCTGAGGATAACGTGCTCCAGCGGAGGATGACTCTTGAACAAAAGCATCTACGTATCCTTTTTTTAAATAGGCATAGTCAATATTATCTGAAATATAGGTCGCTGTAGTACTTTCTATATCTTCATGAAAGGCATCATCATCATCTACAAATAAATAAAACTTAGTTTTCCAATCTCCAAAAGAAGTACCTTGGCTGGGCAATTGTTCATAATATGCTAGAGTTTTATCTACCATAATTTTAGCTTCAGTAAGATTGTGGGCAGGAAATCGACCAACTGCTAAATCCATTTGGGAAGAAGTATTACTGCTAAATTCACTTGGTGCTCTTGTGTTACTCATAATGATATCAGTATCATCTATCATCGTAAAAAAATCATCCGTTGCGAAAGAGTCAGCTTCAGACCGTAGGTTATCAAGTGCAGTTGAAACAAAACTAATATATGTCGGCACAAAGTTGGTATTATCTGCAATTCGGTCTTTATAGTCATATGAAGCTCCTCCAAATAACAAAACATACCGTAATGGGCTTCCTGAATCCCTAAGGTGTTTAAAAAAATCACGAATTGCCGATACATCTTGTGCTCCTGATGAAAACTCATTATAAATCTGTTCTGTAGTTACTACTGCTACTTTTACATTATCATGTTTGGTTCTAAAATTTGCAAGTCTAGATGCTTCTCCTATATAACTTGGGTGTGCAACTATTGCATAATCTATATTATTTAACGCTCTAATATTTTGATTATTTATAGTTCCTACATATTCAATTTCTGTAAAAGCTGCACTTTCATTAAAAGCAACTAATTCATTTAGAAAATAGGGACTATTTGATTTGTATTTATAGACACCTCCAACATTAGAAACTTGCTTTACTGTTGTTATATCCGAAATATCCCAAACTTTTTGTGCTCCAGATAAAGCAAATCCATATACATTTCCATCATTCAAATTCTGTAGTTGACGAAACTTCATCTGTAAGCCATTAAACACTAGGTTTGCTCTGTACTTTACTTCTAAATAATCCAAAAAAATAAAAGATCCCGGATTTACAGCATCACTAATAGAAATTGAAAAATCAAATGTATTTCCAGTTGTTGCAATTGTGGACTCTTTCGTTAAAGTAACAAAGGTTCCTGCTCCAAAAGTACCACTTCCAATAGATATTCCATTTACATTTATATTTGCTGAAACTCCTGAAGCATCTCTCCCTATTAACTGAGCCTTAGCATAAAAATCACTGGCAACACTCCCCTTTCCTACAAGAGTAAAACTTTGGTCAGGCATTACAGTAAAAGGCTCTCCTCCCCATTGTTTTCCGGTTTGACTAACACTTAATGAATCTTTTTCATAAAAAATATATTCATCATATGTTGTGAAAATTTGAGTTGGAATCTCGTCTATCGTTACCTCTTGGATTCGCTTTCCTAACTCACCACCATAAGTAATAAAGTAATAAGCATAATCAGAATATTGATTAAAACGATGTGTTAAATCACTTAATGTTGAGTCTAGCAAACGATTCCATTCATGTGGTCCCTGTGCATAGAACAATATATAATCTCCTCCATCAAAACTACCATCTTCTTGCCCTATAAATTCAATTGTATTTTCCTGCAATGCTCCGTATCTAAAATCACCCGGATTTTCGTTCAACATCCGACCTCCATTTCCATAGATTTTCAGTGTCCTAGGATCAAAGTTTGTTGGAATATTATTTTGGTCAAAAAAAGATTTATCTAATCGAAATACACCTGACTTATCTAGCTTAATTTTATACCAATCACCACTCCTCAACACACTCTGGGTTGCTGGATCAAATACATCATCAGTCTCATTTATCAAAGAAAATCCTTGTTGATGGACAATTTGAAAAGAAGTTACTTTTTTGACTTGATTATTTTCTTTTATAAAAGGAATTAAGCGTACTGAAATAGTATATCCTCCTATTCCCTTACTAACTTTTGCACTATATTCAATTTTCTCTGGTATATCACTTACATTTAATTGTCCTCGCTCGCCATCTGACAGAGATGAGTATTGTATATTTTGAATTAATACCCTTCCTACTTGTGTCGTCTTTTTTATATAAGAAAGTTGAGGAATATTTCCTTGTACCGAATAGCCCTCATTACTAAAAAAAGGCAGTACCGATTTTTCATCAATACCGGTAACGTAATCTTTTGTACCCTGCCAATCAATAACTATGGTTTGGGCATTTAAATAAATAAATACATTAAACAGAAGAAATAGAAATTTAATTTTCATGTTGTTTTAACGAATATTTGACAAATATATTCTATCTCACAATAAAAAAAGAAATGAGCCGTTAAAGATAGGCAAAGTTAACTTTTGAGAATTCAATAGAATTTGTTTTCTTTGCAAATCATTTTTTGAAAATTTAATTGAAATAACATCTATTTATTAATAATATGAACAAGGGTAGAATTATAGTAATTCTTTTA
>JBKEAG010000026.1:0-18881 GCA_047972025.1 Moheibacter sp. | reverse complement strand
GAGAAAATTCCAATGATTGCTATAAGGTATTTCATGTTTCAAAATTAAAAAAAATCTCCTTCATCATTACTTGAAAGAGATTTTGATTGTATTTCTATTCTGTGTTATTCTACTCTAACCCAAGTTTGAGTTCTCCCTAGTAGGGAAACACCTAAATATCCACGTACTTCTAGTGTGTTTTTGTTTTTTAATTTCATGCTGCATTTGTATTCTTTTCCGGAGTTGGGGTCCATGATTCGTCCGTCATCCCAAGCATCTCCATCTTTTTCAAGTCCCCATAAAATGACCATTCCTTTTATAGGTTTGTCTTTTTTGTCACCTTTACACTCTGTACATGTTATATTTTCTTTTCCGGCGGTTAGGATTTTTACAACCTCGCCTTGTAATTTCCCACTTTTTGTTTCGTAAATTCTTACGTGAGATTTTTCTTTACCCGTTTTATCATCTATTGTTTTCCAAGTACCAACAGGAGACTGGGAATAAGCAAGGATTCCGATTGTGAAAATAAAACAGGTTATTAATAATTTCTTCATAGTTTGGAATTTTAATTAATACTAAGTTAAACTAAATTTTTGAATTAGTTATACTGAGGTAACTTATTCAACTAACGTTCCAAAATCTATTCAAAGGAATAAAAAGCATTTTCTATATGCCGAATAGTCCAGTTAGAAACGCTTTTTTCTATACTGATAATATCAAATCGTGTTTCTAAATTTAGATTTCTATTTATTAAAAAAGCATCGGTAGCTTTTAGCAACAATTTTTGTTTGGACTTTGTAACAGCTTCTTCGGGTTTTTGCAGGGAGTTATATTTTCGAGCTTTTACTTCTACAATTACAATTTCATTTTTGACCAAATCATGTGCAATGATGTCAATTTCAGCTTTTTGAAATCGGTAATTTCTTTCTAAAATTTTATATTTTTTCTTTTCTAGAAATTGAACGGCTAATTGCTCTGCCTCTTTACCAAAATCATAATGTTCAGCCATGTTACTGTGTTCCAAATAATCTGTCACCAGCATCACCAAGACCCGGTACTATATATCCTTTTTCATTTAGTTTGTCATCTAAAGAAGCGAGATAAATAGGGACTTCGGGGTAATGTTGGTGGGTAAATTTAACTCCTTTGGGGCAACCGACTAGACAGGCAAGTCGGATTGATTTTACTTGATGTTCTTTCAGAATTTCAATTGCTTTTACTGCTGAGCCACCTGTTGCCAACATAGGGTCTAATAGTATAATGTCTCTGTTTTTCATATTAGAAGGTAATTTGCATAAATACTCCACAGGTTTTAGCGAATCGTGATCTCGATAAATCCCGATGTGGCCAATTTTAGCATTTGGAATTAAACTTTGAATTCCATCAACCATTCCAAGTCCTGCTCTCAGTATAGGAACCAATACCAAATCTTCACCTTTTATCTGAATGCCTTTTGTTTTGCAAATAGGTGTTTCAATCTCTATTTCTTCTATTTCTAAATTACGGGTAATTTCAAAACACATCAGAGAAGAAATTTCATTTACCAACTCTTTAAACATTTTGGTAGGTGTATCTTTGCAGCGTATTTGTGTGATTTTAGACTGTATAAGCGGATGATTGAGTATATGTAGATTTTTCATTTTTTAACTAAATTCTAAAGTTGCGTTTGTGTTTGAAATGTTTAACTCTACTTGACTTCCTAGTATTAAAGCTCGATTGTCACCTATATGTCCAGCGGGAAATTGAAAACAAACAGGAAAATCATAATTTTCTATAAATTTATGAATTAACTCGTTTGAAGTTAAATCAAAATTAGCATGAAAGTTTGGATTTTCTTCTTTGATATCCATTTTTGTGAAACTACCAACAATTAGACCTTTTATTTGTTTGAATAAGCCATTTCGCTTTACATTGGTCAGCATACGATCCAGATGGTACCAGTTTTCATTCCAATCTTCTATAAATAATAGTAAATCATCTCCCTGAATGGAAGATTTACTACCTAATAAACTATAAATGATAGATAAATTTCCACCAACTAATTTCCCAATTGCTTTTCCTTCTCTATTTAAAGGGTGATTAGGAATTGTGTAATTAAGTTTTTGACCAAATAAAATACATTTAAGCGTGTCAAATGTTTCAGGAGTGTAATCAACATTTAGTTGCTTTATGGTCAATCCATGTAGGGTTTCAATTCCTTTATTGTTTAGATGATTATGGAAAGCTGTAATGTCTGAATAACCAATAATCCATTTTGGGTTTTGTAAAAAAGTATCCCACTGAATCAAATCAATAATTTGAACAGCACCATACCCACCTCTTGCACACCAAATGGCTTTAATTTCATCATTATCAATTGCCCATTGAAAATCCTCTGAACGTTGCTGAGAAGTTCCAGCATAGTGATAACCATTATTGTAGTCACAGAACAAATGTTTTCCTAATACAGGAGTTAATCCCCAATTTTTAATTCGGTTTAACATTCCATCTAATTCAAAGTCATACACGCGACCTGAAGGAGCTATGATAGCTACTTTATCTCCTTTTTTTAAATCTACTGGTTTCAAAAATTATAATTTAAACGAAATTAAAAAAATGATATATAAGTCAATCAATTTCTATGGTTAAATTGATTAAATTTGTTTAGAATGAAAAATACGATAGAAGAATTAGCCAAAGGAATCCGAGAAGGAAATCGTATGATGTTGAGTCGAGCTATTACTTTAGCAGAAAGTTCACTTTTAGAACATCAGAAACAAGCTCAACAATTGATTCAGGACTTATTGCCATTTACCGGATTATCTAAACGGATAGCCATCACGGGAGTTCCGGGAGTAGGGAAAAGTACTTTTATAGAAGGTTTAGGGAAATTACTTACTCTGAAAGGGTATAAAGTAGCTGTTTTGGCAATAGACCCAAGTAGCTCATTTTCGGGAGGGAGTATCTTGGGAGACAAAACAAGAATGGAAGATTTGGCAAGAAACCCTGAAGCATATATTCGTCCGTCTGCTACCGGAGGGTATTTGGGAGGGATAGCTTCTCGTACGTATGAAGCAATGTTGCTGTGTGAGGCTGCAGGTTATGATGTGATTTTGATTGAAACGGTGGGGGTGGGGCAATCTGAAACATTGGTAAATGATATGACGGATTTATTTCTTTTTTTACAGATTCCCGGTGCCGGAGATGATTTACAAGGAATAAAAAGAGGGATAATGGAAATGGCAGATTTAATTTTCATTAATAAAGTAGATGATTTTGGTCTTGAAAAGGCTAAAGATGTAAAAGTAACTTTAGCAAGGTCTTTGCAGTTTCTTCCTCAGAAAGAAATGGATTGGAAACGAAAAGTATTGATGGGTTCCGGTATGACGGGGAAAGGGCTAGAAGAAGTATGGAGTGCTATTGAGGCTTATTTTGAACAAGCAACTTTATCTAATTACTTGAATCAACGAAGACAGCAACAAACACAGTTAAGAGTGAAAGAGTATATAAAGGAATTGCTTTCAAAAAAGGCAATGGAATTATGCAAAGAGGATGTTTATTTACTCCAACAAGAAAATCAAAATCCATTTTTGATTGCAGATAAATGGATTCAAGAAAACTTTAAAATTTAGTCAATAATTCGTTTTGCGTATAAGTATCGTTTAGACCAGTAAGAGTTGCTAAGTGGTGTAACAGTTACTCCTTGTGAAGAAGATGCGTGAATAAATTCAATATCTCCTTGGTCAGATACATTGTGTACGATTCCTACATGCGATACACGTCCACGTCCACTAGTTGCAAAAAATACCAAATCACCGGCTCGTAATTCGTTTTTTGTAACGGAGTGTCCTTCTTTGGCTTGGGCAGCAGAAACTCTAGGTAATTCGTGGTCAAATATTTCAAAAACTCTTTGTACAAATGCAGAACAGTCAATTCCTCTACGGGTTGTACCTCCGTATCGGTAAGGAACTCCTAAATAAGATTCAGCTTCTGAAAGCATTTGAAATACAAATGAGTTCATAGTCATAGTATGAATTTCATTTAATTCTTCCAAAGCTGTTTTTTCGGATTGTATTTTTACTGATTTTACTTCAGCAGATTTATTTTCAGCAAATAGTTGTTTGTTGATGATAGAGCTTTGTGTGTAGTATGACCTTTCCAAAGGAACGTAGCTGTTTGTTTTGGCATGAGAAGTGGAAACAACAGACCCACAAGATGTGACTACTATAGAAAAAATTACAATTACTACTAAATTGATACCTCTCATTTTTTATTCTCTAGATTTGAGTTAAACTAAATGCATAATTTTTCAGAGGCAAAAGTAGTAGGAACCGGGGTTTTGTCGCTATGTCAGACTGAATTTTATGAAAAGATTAACGAATGTTAAAGTTCGTTAACATATTATTTAATAAAAAAACTGCCGACAGTAAGCCGGCAGCGTTATGGTTTAACTATTTGTATTGGTTAGGAAAGAGTTAAACCAAAATTTAGGTTGGTTAATTGGTTGTGTTGGTTTAGTTAGTTGATTGTTAGTTTAAGTTGGATTAATTGATTAAGTTAGTTTAATTAATTGGATTAAGGTGTTTCTAAGATTGATTAGATTTTTGTTTTATAATATTTTGATTTCATTGTCATTTATCGTTTTGATAGGATAGACAATTTTTTGGTTATTTTCGGTTTCTAAGACCAAAGTGATATTGCTGATGGCTACAATAGTCCCAATTGTATCACCGATTTGTATTTTCATACCTATTTCTAAATTCTTTTTGGTATAAAATCCTAAAATCAACCGATAGACAATATCTCTAGATCCCAATCCTATAGCAATTACCAAAGTGACCAAAACAGCTCCAATAATTGTTGTTAGATTATCAGAAATGATGGAAGTGTCTATTCTAGCTTGATTTAGTGCAGTAATTGTAGCAAATATTGCAATTAACCAAAAAATAATCATTCCAACTGCTTTTGAACCACCGGCATCAATTGACTTGAAAAATCCTTGTGCGGCCTTATTAGCACGAGATGCGAGGTAAATTCCACCAGAAAAAATCAGTACTGCAAAAAATAAATCCGGTAAGTAGGATAACAAATTGCTTATTTGTACAGACAATGTATCTAGTTTAAAGTAGTCTGCAAATATTATGAGTATTATGAGTACTAATAGTACTTTTACAACATTCATAATAATCTTTCTGAGATTTACTTTAACCGATTTACCATCAATGATTTCTACGTTTTCAATTTTTTGATTTAAAGCATCAATCTTTATAAAGTTCAATAATTTTTTGCACAAATAAAGAACGAGTTTGTAGGCTATAATTATTACAATTATAAACAATAAACCTTTTAACAAAGAAGGTAATACGTCTAAGGATGATTGGTAGAAGGATTGCAAGGATTCTGAATTAAATTCCATAGATTATAATAATTAAATTATGACTTTTTTTTGGGTACCGACTTCATAATGTCAAGTAACATTGAAGGTGATTTGACTGTAAACAAATCCGCAACATCAAGGGATAGTTTTATAAGTCTGACATCTTGCATTACTTTATCACGAAGAATCTCCGGTGCCTTTTCATTATCTACTATTTTCTTAAAAGGATTCTCCATAATTATAATGTTTTATAGAGTTCATATAGGTTTAACTTGGCTCTGCTTAATCTCATTTTCACTGCACTTTCACTTAACTCGTAAGCACTGGCAATATCTTTTATTTTAATGTCGTCTTGATATTTCATCAACAAAATTGCTTTTTCATCGGGTGAAATAAGCTGTAAGGCTTTTGATAATTTCTCAGCTTTCATTTCATGAATCTGCTCGTCTGGAATCTCTTCCAAAATACCGTCATTTACATTTTCATCTAGTTGCATGGTTTTTCTTTGATTCTTCATAACCCGATTCAAATAATTTACGCAATGATTATAAGTAAATGCGTATAACCATGTGGAAAATTTAGATTCTCCTTTAAATAATTTCAGTTTGACAAAGAGCTTCACAAATATGTCATGTGTAACATCTTGAGCTTCTTCTTTTGAGGACACAAAACTCAGTACCTTATTGTACACAACAGCGGAATAACGATCATACAATAATCCAAACAAATGCGTGTCATTTGATTTGACTATTTGACTCACTAGGAACTCATCCTCTAGTTCTTGTGATTTTTGTTTTATAGTCATTTAACCGCTTTCATTTAATAAGACACTGTGTTATAAAATAAGTCACAATAATTTTTTAAAAAACAACTAAAACAGTTTGTAAAAAACTGATTGTCAATCTATAAAAGTATAAAAATTATTTAGGAAACTTGTAAACAATAGCATTGATGTTCATGCCGGCACCTACCGATCCCATTATAATATTATCTCCTTTTTGGAATTTATGATTGCCCAATTGATTCTTGGCAATAAGGTCAAACATAGTAGGGACAGTTGCAACAGATGAATTTCCAAATTTCTGAACCGTCATGGGAGCAACATCAGTTGGTATGTCTGTAAGCTGGTATAATTTGTAAAGCCGCTGAATCATAGCATGATCCATTTTTGCATTTGCCTGATGGAGTAAAATTTTCTGAATGTCCTGAATTTCTATACCGGATTTGTCAATGACTCTTTTTATCAAAGCAGGTACTTTTCTCAAAGCATATTCATACACTTTTCGCCCTCTCATGCGTATATTCAATTTAGAACCTTCGTAATCTTCTTTCAAAGATGTATCACTTAATAAATAGGTCATTTCATCTAAACTATCAGAAACAGTGTCATATGTGATGATACCTTCTTTTGTATCAGACTCTTTGGCTTCTATCACTACGGCTCCAGCTCCGTCAGCAAAGATTAAAGCAGTCCTGTCATGAGGGTCAGTTGCTCTAGAAAGAGTGTCAGCACCTATAACCAATGCTTTTTTTGCAGTTCCTCCTTGGAACAATTGGTGGCATAGAATCAGACCTTCTATCCAGCCCGGACAGCCAAAAAGCATATCATACGGGCGGCAACGATTGTTTTTTATTTTGAGCTTGTTTTTTACGCGAGTAGCAATTGAAGGCATCATATCAGCTTGACGATGAACCTTGTCGATGTCTCCAAAATTATGTGCGACTATAATGTAATCAATTTCTTCTTTGTCAATTCCGGCATCTTCTATTGCTAGTTTTGCAGCTTTTACAGCAATGTCAGAAGTGAAGAGTTCCGGTGCAGCATACCGTCTTTCGGCTATTTCTGTAATTTCTTCAAACTTAGCAATGGTTTCCTCTACGGGTTTGTCGATTTTTTCTCCTGCCTCATCATAGAAATCAAAATGGAGGAAATCGGTGTTTTTTATGATGTTTTCCGGTAAAAAATGTCCGGAGCCGGTAATTATAGTGTTGATCATAACGGAGTCTTTTTCGTATTTAACCCACAAATTTAGCAATAATTGATTAGTTATGATAAATTAATTTTGAATGATTTAGTTTAGGATTTTGGAACTGATAATGTCTTTTTCTAAATTCCAACCTCTTGCTGGTGAGTACTCTCTCCCGTAGTAAATAATCTGAATGTGAAGTTTGTTCCATAATTCTTTTGGAAAGAGTCTTTTTGCGTCTTTTTCAGTTTGTTCAACAGATTTTCCGTTGCTTAGTTTCCAGCGATGCATCAAACGGTGAATGTGCGTATCTACCGGAAATGCAGGGAAACCAAATGCTTGTGACATGACTACAGAAGCTGTTTTGTGTCCTACGCCGGGTAGTGCTTCCAGTTCTTCAAAAGTAGAAGGGACTTCACCATTGTATTTTTCAACTAAAATTTCTGAAAGTTTTTTGATGTTTTTTGCTTTGGTATTGGAAAGTCCTATCTGTCGAATAAATTCTTTGATTTCTTCAACTTCTAATCTACTCATGGCTTTTGCGTTGTTTGCTTTTGCATAAAGTTCGGGGGTGACTTCGTTTACTTTTTTATCGGTTGTTTGTGCAGATAGTAAAACGGAAATCAAAAGTGTGAATGAATCAGTATGATCTAAAGGGATGGGAGGGTTTGGATATAATTTTTCCAATTCATCTATTATATATTGTACTCGTTCTTTTTTATTCATATGTATCAAAATTAAAAACCCCACAAGTCATTAAACTTGTGAGGCTGTATTTTTTAGATGTAAATCTAGGAAGTTAGAACTTCATTTACATCGGAAAAGCCACCTCCGTTGAAAATTTCATCAATTCCATTTTCATTTAGAAATGTTAGTGTAGAAGAGGCTCTACCACCACTTCTGCAAAAAACTACTATGGGTTTTGGCATTTGTTTTATTTCGTCTAGTTTTTCCGAAATCTCTCCCATGGGGATGTTTATTGCATTTTTTACAGTACCGTCAATTTCTAATTCATAGGGTTCACGAACATCTATGAGGGTAACATTTGGATTTTTTATAGCATCAATTGTTGTCATTTTTATAACTTTTCGAATGAATAACCATCTAAAAATATTGGGAACTATCATAGTTTACCAAATAATGATTCTTTCTTTTTTTGGTTTAAACATTTTGTCTCCTTTCTTCACATTAAATGCTTTGTAGAAAGCATCTATATTTTCTAGTGGTCCAATAGCTCTGAAATAGCCTGGTGAATGTGGGTCTGTTTTTACTTGGTTAGCGAGTGCTTCATCAGTTGATTTTGTTCTCCAAATGGTTGCCCATGATATGAAAAATCGTTGGTCTTGTGTGAAACCTTCAATTACTCCCGGATTTCCTTTGTCTTTTAAGTACAGTTGCAGTGCGTCATACGCTACATTTAATCCACCTAAATCTCCAATGTTTTCACCTAGTGTAAACTCACCATTTACAAATGTATTAGCAACGGGTTCATATTGGCTATACTGTTCAGAAAGAGCTTTTCCGGCAGCACTAAATTTGGTGTAATCTTGTTCAGACCACCAATCTTTTAGATTTCCATCGCCATCATATAATGCACCACTATCATCAAAACCATGGGAAACTTCATGACCAATTACCGCACCAATTCCTCCGAAATTTACAGCAGCATCGGCTCTATAATCATAAAAGGGGTATTGTAAAATAGCTGCGGGAAATACAATTTCGTTGTTAGACGGATTGAAGTAAGCATTTACCGTTTGAGGAGACATCCCCCATTCTGTTCGGTCAACCGGTTTACCAATTTTGTTAAATGAATATTCATAATGCCATTTACGTAAAGCCATTCGGTTTTTGAATAGTGCGCCATCGGTGTTGTGTGGCACGATTGCTAAGTTGGAATAATCTTTCCACTTGTCAGGATAACCAATCTTTACTGTAAATTTACTTAGTTTTTCTAATGCTTTTATTTTGGTTTCCGGTGACATCCATTCCAAATTATTTATATGTAATTCAAAAGATTTGAAAAGATAGTCAATCATTTCTTTAGCGGTTGCTTTTGCCTCAGGTGGGAAATTTTCCTTTACGTAGATTTTTCCTAAAAGTTCACCTGCGTAGTTGTTTACAAATAGCAGTCCTCTTTTTTCGATTGCCCTCTGCTCTTTTTGACCTCTAAGTGTTCTGTAATAAAAATCAAAACTCAATTCATCCAATTCAGTTGTTAAATAAGAACTGGAACCGTCAATTAAATGAAATTTTAGGTAAGATTTGATAGTGGGTAGGTTTTTTTCGTTGATTATGTTGTCTAAATTTTTAAAGAAGTTAATTTCACCAACTATAACAGAATCTGTTTTTACACCTAAATCATCCAAAAACTTAGCAAGGTCTATGTTTTTTGATAGCTTATTTAAATCTTTAACGGCATAAGGATTGTACAACAGTCGTCTATCACGCAACTCTTCTACTGTAAATAAATTAGAAGTAATTTTCTTTTCGAATCCTACAATCTTCGGACCTTTGAAATCACGTGTCTTTTCATTAGTGAAGCTGTATATTTTATTGATATAGTCAGCATATTGTCCTAAAGTTTTCTGATTATTTTCATCTTCTTTTTGGTAATAAGCACGACCTAACCCTAAATCTGCATCTGCTAAATAAACAGCGTTTTGGCTACTGTTTTTCAAGTGTGAATGTACGTAGAAACCAAACAGATTGTTCAATCCAAGTGGAGTGACATCGGTTAAATATTTTTGTAATTCACTGATTGTTTTGATTTTGTCAATTCTTTCTAAATAAGGTTGAATTGGTTTCAGCCCTACTTTGTTTCTTGCATCTAAATCAACATAAGATTGGTATAAATCACCAATTTTTTGTTCATCTGAACCAACTGTAAATTTTTTTCCTAAGAGATTTTTTAAAATTCCTAAAGAAACCATGTTTGTGTTTTCATTAAGCTCATCAAAACTTCCCCAACGAGCTCTGTCAGATGGAATTTCGGTTGTCTTCATCCAGTTTCCGTTTACAAAGTTGTAGAAATCATCTTGTGGTCTCACATTTGTGTCCATATAGTTTGTGTTTATAGCATGGAAATCATTTTGCCCAAAACCATTTAAACTCAAAATGGCAAATGTCCAAATAAGTAAATTTTTCATTTTGTGTGTGTTATGTTATTTATTAAACTTTATTAGTAATTTACTAAAAAGTATTGTTACAAAAATAGAAAGAATTTTCATATTTCACTTTTTACATAAGCACTATATTTGCTAAGCAAAATAGACAGGTTTGAATATGGTAAAAAAAATACTAGTAACGGGTGCGTTAGGGCAGATTGGCTCAGAACTTACCTCCGCTTTGCGAGAAATGTATGGAGTAGAAAATGTATTGGCTACAGATATTCGTGAAAAAGAAGAGGTTCAAGACTCTTATTATGAACGATTGGATGTAATGGATGAAAACTCTATTTCATTTATAGTAGAAAAGCATGGAATTGATACAGTATATCACCTTGCAGCTATGCTATCTGCAACTGCTGAAAAGTTTCCTAAAAAAGGTTGGGATTTGAATATGGAATCTTTACTGAGTTTTTTGGAATTAGCAAAAGATAAAAAAATTAATCAATTGTTTTGGCCAAGCAGCATAGCTATTTTTGGAGCAGATACACCCAAAATAAATACAGAACAAAATGCTCTTGCGATTCCTACTACAGTGTATGGGATATCTAAGCGTTCGGGGGAGTTTTGGTGCAATTACTATCATCAAAAATATGGTGTAGATGTACGGAGTATTCGCTATCCGGGATTAATTAGTTGGAAAACAAGACCGGGAGGAGGAACTACTGACTATGCGGTTGATATTTTTTACAAAGCAATTGAGGAAAAAAAATACGAATGTTTTTTAGCTAAAAATACAGCTTTGCCAATGATGTATATGGATGATGCGATTCGAGCAACCATAGAATTGATGCAGGCAGACAAAGAAAAGCTAAGTGTTTGGACTTCCTATAATTTAAATGCTTTGAGTTTTACACCATCAGAAATTGCAGAAGAAATCAAAAAGTTAATTTCTGATTTTCTAATTACTTATAAGCCGGACTTTCGTCAGGCGATTGCCGATACGTGGCCGGCGAGTATAGACGATTCCATTGCTCAAAAAGATTGGAATTGGAATCCTAAATTTGATTTGACCAAAATGACACATACAATGTTGGAAAATCTAAAAGCAAAATTAGCTTTAGAAACAGAATAGTAAAAAATTAACTTTGGCAAAAGGTTTTTATGAATACTGAAATCAAAACTTTTTTAAAACACAATTACGGTAAAGAAGCGTTGGACACTTTGCAGATTTTGGCACAAAGTGGCTCTTCTCGTGTTTATTATCGGTTTGAATTTCAAGAGAAATCTTTTATTGTAACCGAAAGTAGTAATTTAGAAGAAAATAAAACCTTTCTATACTTTACCAATCATTTTTCAGAATTTATCTCAAATTTACCTGAAATTCATAAAGTTTCAGATGATTTATCACTTTATGTACAAACAGATTTGGGAAGTCAAAGTCTAATGGATTACTTGTCTATTCACAAGGAATCCGGTATGGGATTTTATAAAAAATCACTTTCTCAGCTAGTGAAAATGCAAGTTTTGGGTGATGTGAGTTTAGACTATTCCCGTTGTTTCAGTTACCCAAAGTTTAGTTCATTACTAGTACTTCGAGATTTATTTTTGTTTAAAAATTATTTTTTAAACATTTCCGGTTTAGAATTTAACCAAGGAAAACTTTTGAAAGATTTTGAGAGGTTTGCTACTGATTTTGAGGGAATTAATTACCGTTATTTTACATACAGAGATTTTCAGTCCAGAAATATAATGATATACAAAAATGAGCCTTATTTTATTGATTATCAAGGTGGAATGAAAGGTCCGGCTCAGTATGATTTGGTTTCGTTATTATGGCAGGCAAAGGCTAATTTGTCAGATGAGTGGAAAGATGAATTGTATAATTTCTATATAGAAGAATTTATAGATATTACACAGAGAGATATGAATGGGTTTGAATTTAGAAAAGGCTATGAATTGTGTGTTGTGGAAAGGCTTTTACAAGTATTGGGAGCTTATGGCTTTCGAGGAATTTTTGAAGGTAAAAAACACTTTCTAGAAAGTATAGAATTTGGATTGAGAAATTTATCCAAAATTACAAATTACACTTTACTAGAGAATTATCCTGAGCTTTACACTGTAATTCAAAAAATGGTAGAACCTCAATTTTATAATCAAATTAAAAAAATAATTGATGAGCGAAATACTTAATATCAACGTTAGAAGTTTTAGTTACAAAAGAGGAATACCCAAAGATTCGTCAGATAATGGTGGTGGGTTTGTATTTGATTGTAGAGGAATCCTAAACCCGGGGAGGATTCAGGAATTTAAAACCCAAACAGGAAGGGATAAAGCAGTCATTGACTATTTAGAGTCAGAAACGAAAATAGCCATATTTTTAGAGGGAGCGTACACGATGGTTGATTTGACGGTAGAGGATTATTTACAACGAGGTTTTTCTAATTTAGAAATAAACTTTGGATGTACCGGTGGACAGCACCGTTCTGTTTATTCGGCAGATGCGATGGCAAAGCATTTACGGGAAAAGTTTTCACAAATTCAGATTCAAGTGAAACATGTGGTGCAGGAAGAGAAGAATTGGGTAAATGAAGGCTATTAATTTTTCAGAGAAATTGATGAATATATTTAACGAATCTAGAAAAGAAGTAGAATAATGACATCTCCCATTCAAAAAGCAATGTTGTTTGCTGCCGGACTAGGTACTCGGCTAAAGCCTTTTACAGATCACCATCCAAAGGCATTGGCCATAGTGAAAGGAAAGCCTTTGTTACAAAGAAATATAGAATATTTAAAATCATTTGGGATTGAGGAAATTATAGTCAACGTTCACCATTTTGCAGACCAAATTGAAACTTTTTTAGAAACACATCAAAATTTTGGAATTTCTATTCGGATTTCTGATGAACGAAATGAAGTATTAGAGACCGGAGGAGGATTAGTGAAAGCCCAAGATTGGTTGAAAGATGAGTCTTTTATAGTGATGAATGTAGATATTTTGACGGATTTGGACTTAAACCAATTCATAGCATTTCACCAGCAAAAAAAATCATTGGTTACATTAGCTGTTTCAGATAGAGAAAGCTCCCGAAAGCTGTTGTTTGAGGAAAATAAAAATCTAAAAGGCTGGAAAAACACCAATACCGGAGAAGAAATAATAGTGTCTGATAAACCATTAAAGGAACTAGCTTTTAGTGGAGTTCATATTATAGAACCGACCATTTTTAACCACTTACCAAAATCGGGTAAATTTTCCATTATGAAAAGTTATATGGAATTAATGAAATCAGAAAAATTGATAGGATTTGACCATAGCGGTGGAATTTTAATTGATGTAGGAAAACCTGAAAGCCTAAGAAAAGCAGAAACATTATTCTAAATTTTAATTGAGTAGTTGTACAAATTGAGCTTATTTCTTAACACTTAATTTACATTGAACTTATTAAGTTTACAAATTAATTAACAACTAACTATGTCTGTACTCATACTCATCATGAATGTATTGGGGGCGGTTTCACTTTTCCTTTATGGGATGAAAGCGATGAGCGAAGGAGTGCAACGTTTGGCAGGTGGACAACTACAGGACTTCCTAAACAGGATGACAAAAAATGCTTATTCCGGAGCCTTTGCCGGAACGGTTTTCACGACAGCATTGCAGTCTTCATCCATTGTGAGTGTTTTGACGTTAAGCTTTGTAAACGCCGGGTTTTTAAATCTTAGAAGAGCATTTTCTGTTATAGTTGGGGCTAATGTGGGAACAACCTTGAAACTTTGGTTGATAGTCCTTTTGGGCTTCTTTTGGCATATAGAAAATTTAGCATTACCCATTATTGCCATTACGGCATTGGTTTATTTTTTTAGTAATCAAAAAGCCAAAAATTGGGTAAACTTTTTTATGGCAATGGCTTTTATTTTTCTAGGCTTTTACTTTTTAAAACTTTTTTTGCCAGACTTGACTCAGTTTCCCTTTTTTCATCAATTTATAGAAAATTATAATGGAAAAACAACACTAATTTCCTCTTTAATACTTGTATTAATGGGGGTGTTTATAACGTTTTTATTTCACTCTTCCAGTGCATTTACGTTGTTGGCTGCTGTTTTAGCAGCAAAAGGATTAGAGCTGGAACAAGCAGCTATGATGATAATAGGAGCCAATATTGGAACGACATCTACGGCTCTAATTGCTTCATCAGTGGGAAACAAGGCTTCTAAAATTGTAGCATGGTTTCACTTTATGTTTAACTGTTTAGGAGGAGTACTGTTTTTCTTTTTTGTACCGACATTGATTTATTTAATCCAATCCCTTATTTCTACCGATAGTGAAGTAGTATTAATTTCTTTTCATACTTTATTTAATTTAGGCTCAGCACTTTTGATATTACCGTTTTTAAACAAAATTACAGATTGGGTAGAAGCGAGATATTTAAACCAGTCAGAAGACAAATCATCATTGAAATTAATTGGAATGGCCTATGGTCCAATGGCCAAAATGTATGTGTACGAAGCAAACCGTGAAGTAGTGAAATTTGCGAGTATTGTAAGACAGATTGTAAATAATTTAGATAGAATGCTTTCAGAAGGAAATGAAGACAAAATAGATGAACTTAGAAGGCGGATTGTAAATTTGGAGAGAGAAGCGGACGAGCTAGAAAGTAAAATTATAATTTATCTAAATTCTATTTATCAATTTGAAATGCCGGGTGATGTAGCCATAAATATTCATCAGTTGATAGAAGTTTCGCATCATTTAGAAAACATAGGAAATCTTGCTCTGAGAATTGCCAATACACATAAAGACAGACGAAAGTCAAATAGTTTTATTACACCTAAGCTAAGGAATTTACTTTTAGAATTTCAAGAAGTACTGTCATTTGAAACAACTACTTTGGTGCAGAATTTAAATGATTCACAGTATATTATAGATAATCAACAGTTTAAACAATTTGAGAAATTACTCAATAAAAAATTTAGTAAAGCAGAATTGGCATTGCTAAAGGCTGTAGAGTCTGAGAAATTGAGTATTCGCAGTGCGCTTTTTTATTCAGAATTGATTCATAGTTATATGCGTATTGGAAATCATCTGAACCAAGCCAATAAAGCATTAAGGAAATAGAGGATAGAAATGAGTGTTTTTATTCCATGGTTTGTATTTTTGTAAGATGATTTCCAAAGAAGAAATTTTTTCAATTCAAAATGATGAGCAGTTTCAAGAAATAGCATTAAAAATATTTCAATTTCAGGCTGAACATAACTCTGTTTACAATCAATTTCTTCATTATTTAGGTGTAGATCAAACTAAAATTCAGAAAGTAGAAAAGATACCATTTCTTCCCATTCGGTTTTTTAAAGAATTTGAAATCATTTCAGAAAATAAAAAACCTGAGAAGATTTTTACAAGTTCCGGCACTACGGGAAGCGTTTTTAGTAAACATTTTGTAACAGATTTGAGTATTTACAGAGAAAGTTTAATGAATAGTTTTCATCAATTTTATGGTGAATTTAAAGATTATACAATATTTGCCTTGCTACCCTCTTATCTAGAAAGAGAAGGCTCATCTTTAATTGATATGGTGAAATATTGGATTGAGCAGTCGGGTAGAGGAGGGTTTTATTTGTATAACCATAAAAAACTGTTTGAAGATTTACAAAAAAATGAAAATTCAGGTCAAAAGGCAATTCTCATAGGTGTTTCCTTTGCATTGCTTGATTTTGTAGAAAAATACTCAATAAATCTGGAAAATACAATTGTGATGGAAACCGGAGGCATGAAAGGAAGGCGACAAGAACTCACACGAGAACAGTTGCATAAACAACTTAAAAGAGGATTTAGCGTTCAGAACATTCATTCCGAATATGGAATGACTGAATTACTTTCTCAGGCTTATTCAAAGGGAAATTCTAAATTTCAAACACCTAATTGGATGCAAGTAAAAATTCGAGACACAGAAGACCCACTTTCTTTGTTGCCAATGGAGAAAACCGGTGGAGTAAACATTATAGATTTAGCAAATGTAAACTCCTGTAGTTTTATAGCAACAGATGATTTGGGTAAAGTTTATGCTGATGGTTCTTTTGAAATTTTAGGTCGTTTTGACAATTCAGATGTTCGTGGTTGTAATTTGATAGTCGCAGATGTTTAATTCTTTTTCAATAAAATATTTTTTGAAGCATTTAAATTGATTTTCTCAAACAAAGATTTGATTTCAGAATAATTTTCTGAAAAAATAGATTTACTTAGGTAAAACTCAATATGTAAAAAGACTTTATTGTCTTTTACCTTTGCATTTTGAGTATAAGCAATTTCTTTGGAATTTGTGTCAATATGTACATCAAACCCATTTGAGATTTCAGCATGAAACCCTTCAGGAATTTCTATAATTGCATCTGTTTTGTAATAAAAAGGAAAGTTAAATTCCAAAGGGCGTTCACGGGAAGGTTTGGTAAGTTTATATCTTGAAATAATATTTTTGAGTGGATTTTCAATATTTATAAAACCTGAAATAGGTGATGTTGTGAACTGAGTACGAATTAGTCTGAAATCATCTGTTTTTGAATCTTTTGTCACTCGTTTATTTTTAGTTGTCAAAATATCAAGTGAATTTTTTATAGGATTGTATTCGTCAACTCCTTCCGGAAGATCTTTTTCCTTTTCTTTGAAATAGCCATTGATTTTGTCCGTTCTGGTCAAGTTATAACTTCCGTCTTTCAATTTATAATTTTGTAGAGAATGGTATTCTGAAACATATTGACGGACTTGTATAAAGTTATCCCCTTTTGGTTCCAAAATCAATCCATAATGATTGTAGTGGTAAAGTGGAGCAAACCCCAAATCATTTTCCATATTGGCAGCATCAATCAGAAATGTAGAGCCATCTGAAAGTGTGATTAAGTTGATAGCATAATCAAATTGCCCTAAATAAGGATAGGAAGTGACGAGCTTTCCATTATTTCTAGAACTAAGTAAAATCATGTCAGATTTAAATCCTTTGTTTCCGGCTAATACGTTGAACATCAAATTTAAGTCGGTAGAGTTACCAATTCTACTTTTTTCAACTTCACGGTTAGATTGTTTTGCTGATATTCCACGAAAATGATTCCAATTGTAATTTTTCTTAAAAAACTGATATAGATTTTCCAATGTTTCTTTTTCAGTAGCACCGTTTGGAATAGTAGAAGCAATGTCACGGCAAAAAGATTCATTTCGGTAGGCTTTGTAACTGTCATACATTTCGGTATTCAGAGCCGGCCAACTCGCTAGAACATCTTCGTAAGAATACCCTCCGGAACCGGCATAGTTACTGCCACTTTTTTTATAACCACGTAATTGAAAAACAATTCGCTCTGCCATATCTTCAGGATTATACAAAAAATCAAGAGAAGTAAAACTTGGAACATTGCTAAGATTCCAATCACTAGTTTCTTTCTCTTTTCGTTTTTTTAATTCCGTTATAATTTTTTCACCGATTGTAAGCGAAATATAATCTAAACCACTCTCATTTTTGACTTTATAAGTACTGTATAGTGTGGGGTATTCATGCTGAAATTCCCATGCGTCTATGAAATACATTTTTTCATCATAAAGAGTATATTCAAACTCAATGATAGACCCTACTTTTATATTGGGAAATGTAAATTTGAAGTCATTGTAATACTCATTTTTTTTGACATCAAAAATAGATCTTTTATCTACCGGATAGATTTTGGTTTCTCCATTTTCTATATTTACAGTTTGTGCTTTCAGTGAACTTATTTTCTCTAAACCTTTGTAATTATAGTACTCCAAAACCTGGTTAGCAGCACTAATTCCTCGTTCGTTTAGTATTTTTATTCTACGGTAAATTGTAGTTTCAAATGTATTTGAAATGCGCGTGTTTCCTTCTTCATACAGAATGACGGCATCTGCCTCCGGCTCAAAAGGAACTTGTAGAAAATCAATTTCGGCTTGGGAAACTTTGCCCCATTTTGGTTTAGTGTTAAACTGAGCAAAGGCTGAAAAACAAATAAAGGATAAAAGGAGGATAAATGATTTTTTCATAATTTTTTACTTAAAAAGTGATTTGAACTTTTTTTTGTTTCGTTGTTTCCGGTGGTATTTTTCTTGAAATTTAGAAGTGTACGTCCAAAGTAATTCAAATAGTTTTTTAGGATTTTCGTTGGCTATTTTTGCGTATTCATTTGCCATTATTTCTACCATTTCTTTTTTTGGAGTCAGGCGAGAGAGATTTTTCATTCGCAACTCTACAGACATAGATTTGTGAAAAATCATTCGGTTTAAATCGACTAAATAAAACTGATATTTCACATCTGAAATTTTTTTAATCAACGTATTTCCGGGTGAGTGATCTTTGAACTCAATCCCTGCTTCGTGCATTTTGTAACAAAAATGAGTGAATTGTTGTAAGATGTTTTCTTCATCCGGATAGTCTTTTACTTCGACCAATTCCCGATATGTCAAATCATAGTCTTGGTGGA
>JBKEAG010000185.1:0-15767 GCA_047972025.1 Moheibacter sp. | reverse complement strand
TTTGCTTTAGCAAACGCTGGTGTTTCATTAAATATAGATATGGAACATCTTTTCAGTACCAATATAGCTTTAGGAGTTGCATTAGGACTTTTAGTTGGTAAAGTAGTTGGTATAGTTGGTTTTACACTTCTACTTGTAAAACTTAAAATTGCTTCTTTTCCAGAAGGTATGAATATTCAAAATTTGTTTGGAATTGGCTTTCTAGCCGCTATTGGATTCACCATGTCACTTTTTGTAACTTCACTCGCATTTACCCACGAAGAGTACAAAACTCAGGCAAAAATTGGAATTTTTGTAGCTTCTATTTTAGGTGGCATCATAGGATATTTACTATTACTCAAACAAAATAAAAAGAAGGTGAAATCTTAGTTATTCGTTCAAATAATTTATAATATATCCCTCAAAACCTGTACTATCAAATCAGACTTACTCATTGTATAGAAATGTAATAAGGGAATTCCATTTTCTATCAATTCCTTACACTGCTTTGTAGTCCACTCTGTACCAATTTGTTTTACAGTTGCATTATCTTTTGCTTTTAATAATTCATCCGTCAATTCATCAGGTAAATCTACATGAAACGTTTTGGGAATGGATACCAATTGACTTTGAGTTGTGATGGGTTTGATTCCCGGAATGATAGGAACATCTATTCCAATTGCTTGACATTTGTCAACAAATTGAAAGAATTTTTGATTGTCAAAAAACATTTGTGTTACAATATAATCTGCTCCCAATTCTACTTTTTTCTTTAAATAATTCAAATCTGTATTTAAATTCGGTGCTTCAAAATGCTTTTCTGGATACCCGGCTACTCCTATACAAAAATCAGTTTGAGAACTATTCTGCAATTCATCATCCAAGTACTTTCCTTCATTCAAGTTTACAATTTGTTCCAATAATTCCGAAGCGTATTTATGTCCGTTGACTTCTGCTACAAAAGTAGTTTCCGTTTTCACTGGATCACCTCTCAGTACCAACAAATTATCTATACCCAAAAAGTTTAATTCAATCAGTGCATTTTCTGTATCTTCTCTATCAAAACCACCACAAATTATATGAGGAATCGCATCTATTTTATAATGATTTTGAATAGCTGCACAAATCGCTACCGTTCCGGGACGTTTACGAACACTTTTCCGTTCTAAAAGACCGTTTGGATGTTTTTTAAAAACATACTCTTCACGGTGATACGTAACATCTATAAAAGAAGGATTTAACTCTACCAATGGGTCTAGTGTATCAAATATGTTCTGAATATTTCGTCCCTTGACCGGTGGTAAAATTTCTACTGAAAAAGTTGGTTTCTTGCTTTGAATTGCATTTTGAATGTGCTCTGTTACTTTCATATAAAACTACTCATGTGTACTATTAATTGTTAAAACTTCTGAAGCATTTGCCGAATCGAATTCATAATTTGTCTGATGTTTTCTCGTGAAGTCGTACCTACGGAAAGTCTAAACCACACTGACTCAGTAGATGCTCCAAACGCATAAAAAGGTACTAATGCAACCTTGGCTTCACTCAATATAAACTGTGTAACTTCCTGAATCGTTGTCAATGTTTGCCCACTTTGAGTCGTTTTTCCAATTAAATCAAACTTAACAGTCAGGTACAATGCTGCTTCCGGCTCTATGGCATCTACCGGAAATCCTTGGTTTTTTAATGCTTTAAATTCTTTATAAAATTCGTCTAATCGGTATGATAATTCTGATTTTATATGCGTTATATAACTTTGAACTTCTGTTGAATCTTCTAGAAAAATAGCCGTTGCCAATTGTTCCGGTTTAGGAGCCCACGCCCCAATATGTCCCAAAATATCTTTCATTTTATGAATGATTTTCTCTGGTCCGAAAGCCCAACCTACTCTAACTCCGGTAGATGCAAACGCTTTGGAGATTCCGTCTATATAAATAGTGTAATCATACATTTCCGGATTTAGAGAGACAGGGTTATAATGTGTTGTATTTCCGTATGTTAATTGCCAATAAATTTGATCATACAGTAGATACAATGGTTTTATACCCAAACTATTACGTCTTTTGTTTTCTACAACAATTAAGTTGCATATTTTCTCTAATTCTTCCTTCTCAAAAGTTGTTCCGGTAGGATTTAGAGGAGAACAAACCGCTATTAAATTAATTTGTTGTACAAAAGGTACTATTTCTTCTGCCGTAGGCATAAATTTATTTCCTACCTTGGTTTCAACCACAACTTCTTTATTTCTAGCTAAATAAGTATAGGCATCATTGTTCCAAGACGGAACCGGATACAAAACCGTATCGTCTAAGTCTAAAATTGTTTGATAAACAGCATAGATCAACGGACGGGCTCCACCTGAAATCAAAATTTCATTTTCAGAATATTCTAAATTTAATTTATCCTTTAAAAAATTGGATACATTTTTACGCAGAACGGCTTCTCCATTTCCTGCCGGATAGTTCGTAAAATCATCTTGATAAGCCTTTATAATTAGGTTTTTCAACTTAGTGGGAATAGGGAAAATTTTAGAATCAAAGTCACCTATGGTTAAATTATAAATGTTTTCACCTTTTGCCTGTAAAGTACGGATTTCACCTGCCATTTTTATGATTGCTGAGCCTTTTAAATTTTCGGAGAGTTGTGATATTTTCATTTTTATTTGTTTTGAATGTTAATGTAATACATTCCTTTTAATTTTTTAGTTTTTTGAACTGAATTATGTTTCAGATAAAATTGGACTCAGCCATTTACGAGCTGTTTCAACCGGAATGTTTTTTCTTCTGGCAAAATCTTCCATTTGGTCATGTGTTATTTTTCCAACACCAAAATATTTGGACTCAGGATGTGCGAAATAATAACCGGAAACTGAGGAAACCGGAAACATTGCTAGAGATTCGGTCAACCTCACTCCTATACTTTCCTCTGCATTGAGTAACTCCCAAATGGTAATTTTCTCCAAATGATCCGGACAAGCCGGGTAGCCGGGTGCGGGACGAATGCCTTTATATTTTTCTTTTATCAATGCTTCATTTGACAAATTCTCATCTGCACTATATCCCCAAAATTTAGTTCTCACTTCTCTATGTAAATATTCGGCATAGGCCTCTGCCAGACGGTCTGCCAATGCTTTGACCATAATGGAACTGTAATCATCATTTTTATCTTCAAATTGTTTGGCAAAGTCAGATATTTCTTGCCCAGAAGTTACCACAAAGCACCCCACATGGTCTTCAATTCCTAGTTTTTTGGGTGCAATAAAGTCTGCTAAAGATAGATTGGGTAAGTTTTTGGATTTTTTGGATTGCTGACGTAACGAAATAAATTGATTTATTTTTTGTTTATTTTTATCATATAATTCTATTGTATCATCTCCTACCGTATTGGCTTTGAAAATTCCAAATGTAGCTTTGGGTCTGCATATATTTTGACTGTCTATCAAATCTAACATTTTCAAAGTATCGTCATATAGTTTTTGTGCCTCTTCCCCAATTAATTCATCATTTAACAAATCGGGAAATTTACCGTGTAATTCCCATGTTTTAAAATAGGGAGTCCAATCTATAAACGCTCGTAATTCTTTTACTGTTACCGTATTTTTAAACACACCTGTTTGGTTGGGAATATTTGGTCTTTTTTCTTTAAAATTAATTTCTAACTTATTTTTTCGAACTTCTTCTATTGGAAGAAATTCTTTTTTAATCGTTCTAGAAAGAAATCCATCACGTATTTTATCGTATTCTTTATGTGTTTCAATCAAGAATTGATTTTGCCCTTCACTGCTTAATTTTGATACTACCGGAACAGAACGAGAGGCATCTAAAATATGAATAGTTGAGGCGTATTCTGGTGCAATTTTCACGGCTGTATGGGCTTTGGAAGTAGTTGCTCCACCGATTAGAAGAGGTAAATTCATACTTCGTCTTTTCATCTCTTTTGCTACATGAACCATTTCGTCTAATGAGGGTGTAATTAATCCACTTAAACCAATCATATTTACTTGGTGTTTTTCTGCTTCTTCTAAAATTTTTTCGGCAGGAACCATAACTCCTAAATCTATGATTTCAAACCCATTACAATTCAGTACAACTGAAACTATGTTTTTACCGATATCATGTACATCGCCTTTTACTGTTGCCATCAGTACTTTGACTGCCGGTTTGTCGGTTTTATTTTTTCGTTTTTCTTCTTCTAAGTAAGGGGTTAAATAAGCGACTGCTTTTTTCATTACCCGTGCTGATTTTACAACCTGAGGTAAAAACATTTTTCCACTTCCAAACAAATCACCTACAACGTTCATACCATCCATTAATGGTTCTTCTATGACTTTAAGTGGTGAACCTATTTTTTGCAAGGCTTCAGCTGTGTCTTCTTCTATAAATTCTGTAATTCCTTTTACGAGTGAATGTTCTATTCGTTTTTCCAATAACCAATTTCGCCACTCATCATCTTTCTTTTTGATTTTTGCTTCTCCTTTTACGTTTTCAGCAAATTCAATTAATCTTTCTGTTGCATCTTCTCTCCTATCTAAAACAACATCTTCTACTAGTTCTAACAAATCCTTTGGAATGTTATCATATATTTCCAACATTTCTGGATTTACAATTCCCATATCCATTCCATAATGGATTCCGTGATAAAGAAATACCGAATGAATGGCTTCTCTGACTAAATTATTTCCTCTAAACGAGAAAGAAGCGTTGCTTACTCCTCCACTTACTAAAGCTCTAGGTAGGTTTTCTTTTATCCACCGAGTTGCTTCAAAGAAATCTAAAGCATTTCGGCGATGCTCTTCCATTCCGGTAGCTAAGGGAAAGATATTAACATCAAAAATAATATCTTGTCTAGGAAATTGAGCTTTTTCTACAAGTAATTGGTAAGAACGTTCACAGATTTTAATCCGCTTTTCTAGATTATCTGCTTGTCCTATTTCATCAAAAGCCATTACAATTGCCGCTGCTCCATAACGTTTAATTTTTTTGGCTTGTTCTATGAATTTTTCTTCACCTTCTTTTAAGCTAATGGAATTTACAATGGCTTTTCCCTGAACATTCTGTAATCCGGCCTCCAAAATTTCCCATTTAGAGGAATCTATCATAATTGGGACTTTGGAAATGTCAGGCTCAGCAGCAATTAAACGAAGGAATTTAACCATGGCTTCTTTTCCATCTAGCATTCCTTCATCCATATTGATATCTATAATTTGTGCTCCTCCTTCTACTTGATTACGTGCAATTTGTAATGCTGCTTCATAATCTTCTGCTTTAATTAAACTTAAAAAACGTTTGGAACCGGTGACATTGGTTCGTTCTCCAACATTTATAAAATTTGAATTATCTCTTACATAAAGCGGTTCTAATCCACTTAAAGTTAATTTTAAACTCATATAAATTGAGTGATTTTTCGAGTTGAATAATTTTGAGTAAAATCAGCAATGACTTTTATATGCTCTGGAGTTGTTCCACAACACCCTCCTACAATGTTCACCCAGCCATTTTCTATCATTGGTTTTAAATTTTCTAACATAATTTCTGGTGTCTCATCATACCCACCAAAAGCGTTTGGTAATCCCGCATTTGGATAAACACTCACATAAAAAGGTGCGTGATTGGCTAAAGTTTCGATATAAGGGATGATATCCGTTGCTCCTAAGGCACAATTAAGTCCAATGCTCAAAAGTGGAATATGCGAAAGGGAGATTAAAAAGGCTTCTGTTGTTTGCCCTGAAAGTGTTCGTCCACTTCTGTCCGTAATCGTTCCCGATGCCATCATAGGTACTTGGATTCCTGTTTTGTCCATTGCCTCCATCACCCCAAAAAAGGCAGCTTTGGCATTGAGCGTATCAAAAATTGTTTCTACCAAAATAGCATGAACCCCTGTTTTAAGTAATGGAATGGTTTGCTCTTTGTATGTTTCTACTAATTCTGTAAAATCAACATTGCGAAACCCCGGATCATTTACATCAGGAGAAATGGAAGCAGTTTGGTTTGTTGGTCCTATGGAACCCACCACAAACCTTGGTTGACTCGGGTTTTTTGCTGTAATTTCTGTAGCTGCTTCTAATGCTAATTTTGCTGAAGCTACGTTGAGTTCTTCTACCAAGTTTACCATGTCATAATCAATCATAGAAATTCGGTTTGCATTGAATGTATTGGTTTCTATAATGTCTGCTCCTGCATTTAGATAATCTAAGTGAATGTTTTTTATGATTTCCGGTTGCGTTAGAGAAAGTAAGTCATTGTTTCCTTTTACAGATTGGTGAAAATCTTTGAATCGTTCTCCTCTATAATCCTCTTCGGTAAAGGAGTAGCGTTGTATCATAGTTCCCATAGCTCCGTCTAGAATAAGGATTTTCTCTTTTATAGTTTCGGTCAAATTCATAATTGTTAAATATATTTTGACCTTATTGAGAAATAACTGTGAAGTAATTCTTTCCTTATCTTTTCTTGTGTTACACAAGATAGGATGTAGCACCCGTCTGAACGGGTTGCTAAGGTTTCGCAGGGCCTAATCCCTCCACCTTTCACAATAAGGTTCGAGCAAATGTAGGGATTATTTTTTGATTCGATACTATTCAATATTTGAATTTGATATTTCTTTAAGTTTCCATAGTAGATTATAATTTGTTTCGTTATTTAGCGTTTCAGAAAAGTGAAAACACGGTTAATCATATTGTTTTTATTTATAATTACTTGGGGAAGTGCTCAAGTGAAAAATGATTCTATTTATAATTTCTTATCATACAAAACCGAGTTTAATCAATACGAAACCGAATTTCAAAAAAAAATAACACATGACTCTATTTTCGCTCAAACTTTAGATTCTATAAAAAATGTAGGCTACTATACTTTAAAAGTTGATTCTTTAAAAAAAAATATGGTTTACCTCAACAAAGGTAAATTGTATAAGAAAATATGGGTTCAAAATGACTCTACATTTAATCATATAGAAGAATGGTTTGCTGTAAAAAATTTAGACTCGCTCATTCAAGTAACTAATAAAAAATATGCCGAAAAGGGCTACCCTTTTACACAAATCAAAATTCAGCCAATTGGTTATAAAAATGGTGAAGCAAGAGTAAAGCTTTCAATTGAACTTTTTGCTGCAAGAACAATTGACGGTGTGAAAGTAGAAGGCTATGAAAAATTATCCAAAGGCTATATCAAACACGGTTTGGGACTAAAAAAAGGCAAAATTTACAATGAAACCGAGTTAAAAAAAATATCTGAACGTATCGGTTACAGTAACTTAGTTGAAGAAATCCGACCTCCTCAAACACTCTTCAACACTGATTCAACCACTATTTACCTCTATACAAAAAAAATAAAATCCAATCTTTTTGATGGAATTTTAGGCTTTGGAAATGATGCCAATGGTGACTTTAGATTCAATGGTAACGTAAAGGTTGAACTCAACAATAATTTCAACGGAATGGAAAAAATCCATTTGAACTGGATTGCCACACCCGACAAAAGTACGACACTAGACCTAAATGTTCGTGTACCCTACCTATTTCGCTCGGCAATTGGAACTCAAACCAAATTCAATATGTACCGACGAGATAGTGTTTTTGTAAGTACTAAAATTGACGAACGACTATTCTACCAAATAACACTCAACTCATCTATTGGAGTCAATCTTAGCTATGAAAATTCCAACTTTGTTTTAGATGACCAACCAGAACTTTCCTTACTATATGACGATTTCAATAAAAGTGGAATAGGAATCAGTTACGAATATCTATTACCCACTCTAAACCGTTTATTAGAAGGAAAAATGGGCATGTTTCTTCTAGGGAAATCAATTCGGAGAACCGGACAAAATTATGATATCAATACACAAGAATATACTGAAACAAAAACTGGACAATACGAAGTTGGATTCAGTGGGTTTTACCTCTTTAAAATTCTACCCAAACACTATCTAAAAACCAAATTAGAAGGCTATGGACTTTTTGGAAACAGCGACTATTATTCTCAAAATGAACTTTACCGAATCGGAGGTTTTGGGAGTATTCGTGGTTTCAATGAAGAAAGTATAATCGCTTCATCTTACGGAGTTACTAGCTTAGAGTACCGGTTTCTTCCCAATGAAGGATTTTATTTTTCTGTTTTTGGAGATTATGGTTTTCTAGAAAATAAATCAACAGGAATCAACGAAAACCTTTTGGGACTAGGAAGTGGAATATCCTTTTTGACCAAAATGGGTGTGTTTAACCTTAGCTATGCCGTAGGAAAACAATCTGATAGTAATTTTGATTTTAAAAATTCAAAAATTCATTTCGGAATACTAGCTCAATTCTAAAATACTCACAATCAATTATATAATATTCATTTAACAATTTATTCATTTAAACCCGTAAATAAATTAATATTTTTTGTTCGGTAATAACAAAACAAACTATATATTTGCGAAAAAAAATTTTGATTGAAAAGAATAAACTTGAGTTAATTGAAGAAATGAGTAGCCACTATATGCACAGCTACCACCTTCCTCCTCTACCCGCAAAAATTTTATCTTACTTCTTGATTGACCATTTAGAAGATGGATATACCTTTGACGAATTAGTAGAAATTTTTAATGCCAGTAAAAGTTCTATTTCTAATAGTTTAAATCTACTAATTCAGTATAATTACATAGGTCAACTAAATAAATTTGGGGAGAGAAAAAGACGGTATAAAATTGAACCAGAGCATCTCACAACACGACTAGGAAAGATTCGTACTGATTTGATTCAAGAAAAATATCTAGTAGAAAAGTTAATAAAATTTAGAACAGCAGAATACAAAGAGTTAAAAAAACAGAAACTTAAAAAAGGTAAAATTTACATTGAACACCTTCAAGATTCAATCCAAAATTTAACAAAAACAATCGAAAAATTAGAAAAAATTAGTTTAAGTAATTAGTATGAGAACAAAAACCATTATAATCACTTCGTTAGCTACACTATTGGCAATCCAATCTTGTAAAAACGAACAACCACAACAAGCTCCCCAAGCTCCTGCCTTACCAGTTGTAGAAGTTACTGCAAAAAACGTAACTGGTTATCAGGAATTTCCAGTTAGTATAGAGGGAAAAGTAAACAATGCTGTGAGAGCAAAAATTTCCGGCTATATCACTCAAGTGTATGTAGATGAAGGACAATCCGTAAGCAAAGGACAACCCTTATTTAAATTGGAAACCAATGTTCAAGCACAAAATGCAAACGCTGCCAAATCCGGCATCAGCGCAGCTCAAGCAAATATAAATGCAGCTCAAGCCGCTGTTAATGCTGCCCAAGTAGAAGTCAATAAATTAATTCCTTTGGTAGAAAAAAATATTATCAGTAGCGTACAACTAGAAACAGCAAAGGCAAATTTACTTGGTTCACAAGGACAGTTGGCACAAGCAAAGGCAGCCTACCAACAAGCACAGGCAAATTATAGTGGCATTCAAGCAAATATAGATTTTGGTGTGGTGAGAAGTCCTATATCAGGAATTGTTGGAGCTATCAATTTTCGTGAAGGAAGTCTCGTTGGTCCATCTGATGCAACCCCTATAACTAATGTTTCAGAAGTGGGAGAAGTTTATGCTTATTTTTCTATGAATGAACGTGAATATTTAGACTTTTTAGAAGCTACTGAAGGAGAAAATGTTTCTCAAAAGTTAAAAAATGTACCTGAAGTAGAATTGGTTTTAGCCAATAATGAAGTGTATGCCGAAAAAGGAAAAATTCAAACTGTTACCGGACAAATCAATCCACAAACCGGTACAATTCAATTCAGAGCTTCATTTCCTAACCAACAACGACTATTGAGCAACGGAAATAGTGGAACTATTCGTATTCCTAAACACTATGACAATGCAATCGTTGTACCTGAATCCTCAACTTTTGAACAACAAGGATTAACCTTCGTTTACAAAGTAGAACAAGACACTGTACGCCAAACCGGAATCAATATTTTGGTTCGTGCTAATAATTTAGCCCTTATAGAATCAGGAGTGAAAAAAGGAGATAAAGTTGTTGCACAAGGAACCGGGAAATTACGAAACGGAGCTCCTGTAAAAAGTATTCCAACCAATTTAGACAGCCTTGTAAATGCCGTTAAACCAATTTTCTAAGAAAAAATGATTAAAAAATTTATAGAAAGACCTGTACTATCAGGCGTAGTATCCATTCTCATTGTTATTTTGGGAATTTTGGGAATCATCAGTTTACCGGTCACACAATACCCTGATATTGCACCACCAACGGTGCAAATCACTGCCAACTATCCGGGAGCTAATGCTGAAACCGTTTTAAAGAGTGTAATCATTCCTATTGAAGAACAAGTAAATGGTGTAGAGGGAATGACTTATGTCTCTTCTTCTGCTGCCAATGATGGGTCAGCTAGTATCAACGTATTTTTTGAACAAGGTGTAGACCCCGATATTGCTGCCGTAAACGTTCAAAACCGAGTGGCTAGAGCTAATTCTCTGCTTCCAACTGAAGTAACACGTTCTGGAGTTATCACACAAAAGCAACAAAGCAGTGCTCTGATGTATATGTCATTTTATTCAACTAATCTTGAATTTGATGACACATACATTCAAAATTATCTGAATATCAATATTATCCCCGAAATAAAACGAATAAATGGGGTAAGTGATGCCAATGTTTTTGGTGGAAAAAATTACTCTATGCGTGTTTGGTTATTACCGGAAAAAATGGCAGCTTATGGTCTTGTTCCGGCTGATGTTACCAACGCAATTAATGAGCAAAGCCGTGAGGCTGCTGCCGGACAAGTCGGAAGTAACTCAGGAAGTTCATTTGAATATGTAATTCGATACAAAGGAAAATATGATGACCAAGAAGAATATGAAGGCATCGTTATCAAAGCATTGGGAAATGGTCAGTATTTACGACTTAAAGATGTTGCAAAAGTAGAGTTAGACGCACTCTCCTACTCTAGTATTGGAGAAAGTGATAATTATCCTTCAATTAGTTTGGGAATTTTTCAAACACCAGGTTCTAATGCACAAGATATCAATAATGAAATTAAAGATTATTTAAAAAGCATAGAGAAAGATTTACCACAAGGAATTAGTTACACTATCAATTTTGATACGAATGAATTTCTAGATGCTTCCATAGAAAAAGTATTGCACACACTCATTGAAGCCTTTATTTTAGTGTTTATTGTAGTATTTATCTTTTTACAAGATTTTCGTTCCACATTGATTCCGGCAATCGCTGTTCCAGTCTCTATTATTGGTACTTTTTTCTTCCTGAATTTATTTGGATTCTCTTTGAATTTATTGACTTTATTTGCATTAGTATTGGCAATTGGAATTGTGGTAGATGATGCTATTGTCGTTGTCGAGGCAGTCCATGCTAAATTAGAAAAAGGAGCCAAAAATGCAACGGTTGCTACAATTGAGGCCATGAATGAGATTTCAGGAGCCATCATTTCCATTACATTAGTCATGTCAGCCGTATTTATACCTGTTACATTTCTACAAGGGCCAACTGGAGTTTTCTACAAGCAATTTGGTATTACTCTGATTGTTGCCATCATTATTTCTGCTATTAATGCATTGTCTTTGAGTCCTATGCTATGTGCTTTGTTCCTAAAAGGAGGACATCATGACAAAGAATATGAAAAGAAAAATTTCCTACAAAAATTCTTTCATCGATTTAATGTAGCATTTAATGCTATGACAAGACGCTATGCCTCATTTGTTGCCTTTTTATTCAAGCGAAAGTGGATTGTTGGAATTGGATTTCTTCTTACTTTTGGATTGGTTTGGTGGGCTAACAAAACAATGCCAACCGGATTTGTACCCAATGAAGACCGTGGAATTGTATTTGTAAATATAGAACTTCCCCCAAGTTCATCTATGGAACGGACTTACAACGTCATGAAAGAAGTACAGGCCAAAGCTGAAAATATACCGGGAATAAAGGGAATGACTATTGTAACCGGACGTAGCTTTTTCTCAGGAAGTGGTAGTAACAATGGATTAGGATTTATCCGATTGAAACCATTTGAGGAACGAGATGGACACGATGAAATGTCTGTCGAAAACATTACCCGGTCTCTATTTGGAGCTACTGCAGGAATAGCCGACGCTAGTGTTATTTTCTTTAGTCCGCCAAGTATTCCGGGATTTGGTATCAGTGCCGGATTCGAAATTGTACTACTTGACCGTTCCGGAAATGAAGTTCAAGAAGTAAACCAAGTCGCACAAGAATTTATGGGAGAACTGATGAGCCGTCCCGAAATTCAATTTGCCCAAACTTCTTTTAACACCGCCTATCCGCAGTATGAAATGGAACTTAATGTTGAAAGAGCTGAAGAAACAGGTGTTTCTGTTGCTGATATTCTATCGGTAATGCAGGGATATATTGGTGGGATTTATGCAGCTGATTTTTCAAAATTTGGAAAACAATACCGTGTAATGGTACAAGGACTCCCAGATGCTCGAATAGATAAAAATAGTTTAAATGAACTGTATGTACGAACCGCTTCAGGAAATATGACTCCGGTTTCACAGTTTGTAAGTTTAGAACGTGTGTTTGGACCACAGTCTATCAGTCGATTTAACTTATTTACATCTGTTAAAATAACAGGAGCCAATGCACAAGGGTATAGTACCGGTGATGCCATAAACGCTGTAAATGAAGTTGCGGCTCACTCACTTCCATCTGACTATACTATTGATTATTCCGGTTTAACTAGAGAGGAAGTTGGTTCTGGTTCACAGACTATCATCATCTTTATTTTATGTATTGTATTTGTTTATTTCTTGCTATCAGCTCAGTATGAAAGTTTCGTATTACCATTTTCAGTAATTTTATCATTACCTTTTGGTGTAATGGGTGCTTTTGTAGGACAGAAACTGGCCGGCTTGGAAAACAATATTTATTTCCAAATTGCTTTAATTATGCTAGTCGGATTATTGGCAAAAAATGCCATTCTAATTGTGGAATTTGCCTTACAAAGAAGACAGCATGGTGAAACCATTGCGATGTCGGCAGTTAACGCAGCCAAGGCTCGTCTCCGCCCTATTTTGATGACCTCATTTGCTTTTATCTTTGGTATGATGCCATTAGTATTGGCTTCTGGAATTGGTGCTGCAGGAAATAAATCTATTGGTACAGGAGCTGCTGCCGGACTACTCATCGGGACAATCTTTGGAGTTGTGGTTATTCCAGTCTTGTATGTCATTTTCCAGTACATTCAAGAGAAAATTAAACCTATAAAATTTGAACATAATACTACGGACGAAACGAATTAATTAGAAATGAAAAATTTATTTAAATATAGTTTTATTCTTATTGCCGGACTAAGCATACAATCTTGTTTTGTGGCAAAAGATTATGAACGCCAGCAAGACATTGTCAATGAACAATATTTCCGAACCGACCAGATGTCAAAAGACAGTCTGAGTATTGCTTCACTTTCTTGGAAGGAATTATTTACCGATCAGAAATTAAATAAATACATAGACCAAGCACTGACTAACAATTTAGATATACGAATTGCATTGCAAAATACACTTGTGGCACAAGCCTATGTAAAACAAGGAAAAGCAGCTTACTTTCCAACTCTGAATGCCAATGGAAGTTATACCTACTCTACCCAATCTCTAAATACACAGTTTGGGCAGATTATAGGAGAACGAACTTATTTAGATCAGTTTGAACTTTCGGCAAATCTATCGTGGGAAGCTGATATTTGGGGGAAAATAAGAAGTAATGAACGAGCTTATACCGCTAGTTATTTGCAATCTATTTCCGCACACCAAGCAGTGAAATCTAATTTGGTAGCAACAGTTGCTTCTACTTACTTTCAATTGTTGGCTTTTGACGAACAAAAAAGAATTACAGAAGAAACAATTGCTAACCGCCAAAAAAGTTTGGAAACAATTCAGCTTTTGAAAGAAGCAGGAAATGTAACCGAAGTTGCTGTAAAACAGACAGAAGCACAGTTGCTGAATGTACAAGCTCTTTTATTGGATTTGAATAACCAAATTAAACTTTTAGAGAATACATTTTGTATTTTGCTAGGTGAGAATCCACACTCTATAGAACGTACTTCTTTACAATCTCAAATCATTTCACCTGAATTAAACTTTGGGTTTCCGGTTCAACTGCTAAGCAACCGCCCTGATGTAACGGCTGCTGAGTATACGTTGATTCAGTCTTTTGAATTGACAAATGTTGCTAGAAGTGATTTCTATCCAAGTTTACGACTTACTGCTAATGGCGGGATTCAGAGTATTGATTTTGATAAATTATTCAGTGCCAATTCTTTGTTTGCAAGTATAGTTGGTTCATTGACTCAACCTATTTTTAATGGAAGACAAATTAAAACACAATATGAGGTGAGACAGGCACAGCAAGAGTCTGCTTTGTTAAATTATAAGAAAACAATTCTAACTGCAAGTAAAGAAGTTTCGGATGCACTTTATTCCTACAAAACAAATGATGAGAAAATGAAACTAAAACAAGCTGAATTTGAAGCCTATAATAAAGCTGTGGAATATTCTGAAGAATTAATGACCTACGGTATGGCCAATTATTTAGAAGTTTTGACTGCTAATGAAAATGCACTAAATGCTCAGCTAAGTGTTGTAAATAGTGTATTTGGACGTTTAAGTGCTACGGTTGACCTTTATCGTGCATTGGGCGGTGGATGGAGATAATTTCATTCAGTTCTAAAATACAAAGGCAGATTTATAAAAATCTGCCTTTTATTTATAAATATTTTAAAATCATTCGTTACTTGCCTTATTTAGTCTTATGATTGCTGAATCATTTAGTTCAATATGTGGCGCTTGAACAATTGCTTCCAATTGACTCAAACTAGTTGCACTTGCAATGGGCGCTGTGATAGATGGTCTATGGAGCAACCAAGTCAAAGCAATCACAGCCGGGGTTGTTTTGTATTCTGCTGAAATTTTATCTAAAACTTGTAGAATCCTCAATCCTCTTTCATCTAAAAATTTCTCTACATCTTACCTTCTTTGTATATCGCCTTTAAAAACTGAATATCTATGCTGTGCTTCACAAACCATATGAGCAGTTAATCTTGAAACCGTATGACCATTTACGTTATTCTACCATACTACAAAGAGAGATGTTTTTAGAAGCTAAAGCGACATGCACTAAAGTGCATAGTTTGAACTTTTTTTGAGACCAATAAATATTCCAAATGATGATTTTGAAAAAGCATCACAAAGCAATTATCATAATAACATCAGTTGTTTTGTAACTCATTTTTGGCTTTGACACAAAGTCTTACATTATCAATATTATTTAACTATAAATATATCTTAAACTTTGTTAAATCCTGCCCCTAAGGATGAAGAGTATTATATATATCTATGAATTCGCCTTTCTTTCAAAGTAAAGCTAAAAAAAGAAAACTCAGTAATAGAATATAAGAATACTGATCAATTTATAAAAAAACTCATTTCAAGGTAGTTATAATTTTCATAATCTTTTAAGCTATGGGAGTTTTCGGGAGATTTACAATATAAGATACTTCATATTTTCAGATAACTTTAACTTAAACTTAAATTAGATTTTGGTCTTTCATTAAAAAACTTGATAAAACTTTCCGGATTTTCTACAATACCACGTTTGGAAACCAAGTTAATATCAATATTGCGTTCCTTGGCCTTATATAGAAAGTCTTCCAGAATTTCAATAATATCATTGTCCAAATAACGTGTATTAATTAGGTTAAGTTCCAAATACGTATCTCTTGGCAGGCTTTCCAACTCTTTAAGTATAGCGCCTTTATTAAAAAAGGTAACCT
>JBKEAG010000079.1:0-2430 GCA_047972025.1 Moheibacter sp. | reverse complement strand
TAAAAAGAGACAGCGATGCAACGCTCAAAGAGCTTAAGTTCGAGGAAGCCTATCTTGTCAAATACAGAGAGAACTTCGATTCAACAGGTAGAAATCCCCTGACCGAAAGTTTTACCCTTTCAGCTAGGAAGATTTCCATGGGAACAGGCGAACATACCAATCCATGGGTGTAGGAAATTAATTATTTCCAAACAGGAAACAAATGCCACTCACGGAATTGCTGACCCATTTTTAGCATTCGGTCAGTGGCATTGATTTTTAGTAAACAATTTAAACAAAAAACAAAGAATTATGTCATTTTTAGCCAAATTAGAACTAGACGGAGAAACCTACAATGTATTGGATTTCCGAATGGGGTTTTCCCAAAGTGTAGACAATAGTGGTAAACCGTCATCTGACCCTCAGGGAGGGAACTTTTCGTTAGTGGTAGAGTCCACCAACAGCACCAATTTTTTCAAATGGATGATTGCCAATGCAGATACCAAAAGCGGAACCATTATTTTTTACAGAAGAGATGCCATCTCCAAAATGAGGGAGCTTAAATTCGATAAAGCCTACTGCATAGGTTACAATGAAATTTTCCATGCAGAGAACACCCTACCCATGAGAGTGGAACTATCTATTTCTGCTAGTAAACTTTCGATGAACGGAGTCAATTACGAACGGAATTGGACTTCTTTGATGTAATAGATCATGAACGAATTTGAGTACAGATTGTTTTTAGGGCTCAGCATTCACTTTGGTGGAGGCAAGCCGGCTTATTGGAGTGGAACGGCAGGAGTCGGAGCCGGTTATCGTGTGCAATTTCCAAATGATGGATTGGGCGGACAAATCGGAGCAAATGCTACCGTGAACTTTTACAATGGAGGACTCGGCAGTCTGCCGAGCAGTAGCAAACAACATCTTGATTTCATTCTTTCAGGAGCTGCAACTATCGGAGGCGGGAAAGGAGGTACTATGTCCATTCATCCCTTTCATCTTGATTCGGGAACGGGAATGATTGACCGATTTAAATTTTCGGGAACTTTGGGAACCAACATTGTATTTAACAATGATAAAAGAAACCAACAGGTAGGATTTGCCCAAATTCGGGTATGGAAAGGAAGTTTTTCTTTTTATAATGATTTTGACGGGTTTAAAAAAATTGGAATTGCTGACGGCTATGACCGTTGGTGGACTGGTGGTGGAAACTTTACATTTGGATCGCTAGACGATGATTTCCAATTTATAATTGGAAGTGACGTATTTACTGCAGATACAAATAGCGACATAATGCCCAATGGACTAACAGCCCCAAAAGGATATAATGGAAATTATAGACTGGACACCCCTATAGACCCCAATACTCCCCAAGATGCACTTGGCGATTTATTCAATGCCGGACAGCTTGACCAGGATTATTTGGACAAATACAGAGACGGTGTATCATGGAATGAACAAAAGCATGATTTTATACTGAACCAAGGAAGAACTTCACTCAGATTCAACACTCCGTTTGGGCAATTCGGAGCAAACAGTATCGGACAGGGAAATATGTATCCACAAAACAGTATTCACAAATGGACTGACTTTCACCTAATTCCCTCTACCGTAAAAAATAGTTGGGAGTTTTCTTTCCAAAAAGGATGGTTTGATGAATAGTTTAATAAAATATAGTTTAGTTATGTCATTCTTCTCAGTAATAGGTTGTGGTTCTTCTCCTTTGAAACAAGAGGATTACAAATATTATAATCCGAGCTTTAAGCTATCAAAAAATTCACTATTGAGAATCGATGGGGTTTACTTGGCAAAAAAGGGCAATTCATCTTATAGGGCATTGTCTTTTTGTACCAATAGTCTTTATACCGAACAATATGGAGAGAATTTTGACCCGGTTCAGTTGGAACAAATCAAAATAAATAGGGAGTCAATATGTAATTCGAAAAACAATAATTACTATTATAGGATAGAGGGCGATGAAATTAAATTGATGCATTCAGAACGGTTCAAGGGGTTTGTTTATGAAACCGCAAGAATAACAAAAGATACACTATATTATAAAGAAGCCAATGATGATTGGACGCAGAAGCGTAAAGAGCATCCCTACCAATTCATCCCCTTTCAATAAAAGAATAAAATAGAAAAAATTACAAACCAATAAAAACATACGTCATGCCGGTACAAACTAAAGTAACCATTAAGATTGGAAGACAAGAGATTCACAAGTTTTCCAAGCTCGTCATTGACCAAAAAGTCAATGCACATCATAAATTCTCTATCGTGATTCCCATTTCCCTGGATTCCCTTTCGGGTGCTTTTGATAAGGCACGTGAATTTGTCGGATGCAAAACACTCATCACCATCACTCCTACCCAATTTGGAGTCGATAATAAATTGGAGTTTCGGGGTTCAGCCTCTGAAATCAAACTCATCAAAGCCGAAGGCAATATG
>JBKEAG010000002.1:0-19961 GCA_047972025.1 Moheibacter sp. | reverse complement strand
CCACTTCTTTATAAAAAGATTCTTCTTGTGAGGGAGCTCCAGCCACTACAAATTGATAATCCGGGAAGTCTTTTTGAACGGCTAACATAATGGGAAGTTTTACTCGAATTTCCTGTTTACGGCTTCCGGGAAGTAGTGCAATTACTTTCCGAGTGTCTAAATCATTTTTCTCTTTGAATTGCTCTTCATTAATTTCCGGTAAATCTTTCATCGCATCTAATAACGGATGCCCTACAAAATCAACCTTATAGTCATATTTTTTATAAAACTCCTTTTCAAATGGAAGTATGACAAACATTTTGTCTACAAACTTTTTTATCGTTTTGACTCGTCCGGTTTTCCACGCCCAAATTTGTGGTGAAATGTAGTAATAAACTTTAATTCCCAATTTTTTGACAAATTCGGCTATTCGTAAATTAAATCCGGGATAGTCAATTAATATCACACAATCCGGTTGATAGTTTTGAATGTCTTTTTTACAAAATGAAATATTGCCCAAAATAGTCCGAAGGTTCATGATCACTTCTGCAAATCCCATAAATGCTAAATCACGATAATGTTTCACTAGTTCTCCACCTTGTGCTTCCATCAAGTCACCTCCCCAAAACCGAAATTCTGCCTGTAGGTCTTTTTGTTTTAATGCTTTCATCAAGTTAGAACCATGCAAATCTCCCGATGCTTCACCTGCTATAATGTAGTATTTCACCTTTCTTTTGTAACTTTACAATCGGAAACAAATATAGCGATTTTAGAATGGAGGAAATTGTAAATAGAGTAGCCAAAAGTCCATTGATTACAATTGACTTAGAAGATTTTTATCTAGAAGGGCAACGAATGGTTTTTGACCTGAAAGACTTTCTTTTTGAGGAATTAATCCTTCGAGAAAAAGATTTCCGGGAACAGTTAAAAAATCATAACTGGGAACAATATAAAGATACGTATGTTGCTATGAGTTGCTCTACGGATGCCATCGTGCCTTCTTGGGCTTTTCTTTTGGTTACAACATATTTACAACCATTTGCAAAAAAAGTTGTGATAGGAAATTTAGAAGATTTAGAAACATCTCTTTATCAAGAAATCATTTCAACGTTAGATATACAATCCTTTGAAAACAAAAAAATCATCATAAAAGGGTGTAGCAATAAGCCCGTTCCCGATACTGCTTACGTGATGTTAATTGAAAAAATTCAGCCCCACGTTCAGTCATTGATGTTTGGTGAGGCCTGCAGTACCGTTCCTTTACTGAAGAAAAAGTAAAAACTACCTATTTAACTTCTTTTAGCAATACTGTATATACCGGAAAGTGGTCGCTATATCCATTTGGGTAATAGGTATCTCCTCCAAACATACGGTAAGGATAGCCTTTGTACTGTCCTTCGGGAGTAATCAAGTAGGAGGGTGAAAATATTTTTGTTTTGAACACTTTGTAGGAATCAAATTTTTTGCTTTTATCAATTAATGTTCCTGTAACTATGAATTGGTCAAATAAATTCCATGAATCTCTATACGCTAGTGTTCCCATTCCTTTTTTGAACATAGAGTACATCAAATCCACTATATCCGAATCTTTAATTTTTGACTTATCAGAAATTGCACCTAGTGTTTTAGCAATACTTGGACTCACAGGGTCATCATTAAAATCCCCCATAGCCATGATTTTTGCATCAGGATTTTTAGAACGAATTTCATCATAAACTCCTTTCATGACTTCAGCCGCTTTCTTTCGAAAAGGCATACTTGCCTGTTCTCCACCGCTTCTTGACGGCCAGTGATTTACTAAAAATGTAATTTCCTCACCATCAAGCAAACCGGTTACCTGCAAAATATCACGTGTATATTTACGGCTTCCATCATTGGCATAAATTTCTATAATGTAGGGTTTTGTCTTTGTTACTTGAAAACGACTTTTTTGGTAAATTAAAGCGACATCCACCCCTCTAGCATCAAAAGAGTTAAAATGTGCAATTCCATAATTATGTTTCTTTAATTCCGGTTGATCTATTAAATCCTGTACAACTTCACGATTTTCAATTTCACAAAATCCAACAATTACCGGTGCTGATTTGGTTTCTTCTTTCCCCAATTGAGAAATAACTTGCGAAAGATTTTTTAATTTTTGATTGTAACGGTTCTCTGTCCATACTTTCGTTCCCTGAGGAGAAAATTGTTCTTTTTGAAGAATTAATGGACGAATGATCTTTTTTCCTTCAATATTCTCATACGTATATCTATTTTTAAACGAAACCGTATCAAAATCTGAAATCTCATCTTCTGAAATTGAAATATGGTATGATGGATCTAACGGATCTCGTGTCCCGTCTATATATCCAGCTGAAATTTTTGTGTCAAAAAGGTTTTCAAGATTGTAGAACGCAACTGTTGCAGCTTTATAGTTTTGCTGTGCATAACCCACTGTTGAAAAGAAAAGTGAAAAAAGCGTAAAGATTGTTAAAGTTTTATTAATTTTAACCATTGTATATTTTATTACATTTGTACCCCCTAAGTGAAATTTGGGACTGCTAAAATAAAGATAAAAATTCTTTGAATGAATAAATTATTATTAAGTATGACATTAGGGTTGTTCTTTGGAGTAACACTACTAGGTCAAACACGAATTTCCGGTATCGTAAAAGATACGAATACACAAAAAGAAATTTACAATCTCACGGTTCTAATGCTAGAAACCGGACAAGAAGTACAAACGGATAGAATCGGTTATTTTCAATTTGTAGATGTAGAAAGTGGAGTTTATACCCTGCAAATTTCTGGTGTAGGCTATCAATCACTTGAAAAAACAGTGGAAGTAAAAGGTGAGTCACGTATTGAATTAGGTGATTTAATGGTTACGTTTAACCCCTCATTTGATGAAGTTGGAATTATCACACTAACTTCTGATGAGTTGGATGATGATGAATCTTCTGCTCAGTCTTCCGTTGGTTTACTACAGTCCTCAAAAGACGTTTTTGCCAGTACTGCAGCCTATGATTTAGGAGCTTATTGGTTTCGCGTTCGGGGATATGACAATAAATACAATGACGTATTCTTCAATGGAATCAAAATGAATAAAATCGACAATGGTCGAGTAACATTCAACAATTGGGGAGGTCTAAATGACATTACACGTCGTCCGGCTGAACTGACCTATGGTCTAGAGCCAAGCACAACAGCCTTTGGAGATATAGGTGGTGTAACGAATTTTGACACACGTCCGTCTATGTTACGAAAAGGAGTTAGCCTATCTTATTCTTTGACAAATCGCTCGTACCGAAACCGAATTATGGCAACTTATAATACAGGTCTTCTGAAAAATGGTTGGGGGTTTACCTTTTCCGGATCTAGAAGATGGGCAGATGAAGGCAGAATTGATGGAACGTTGTACGACGCTTGGGCATACTATTTAGGAGTTGAAAAAAGGTTTAACAATAAGCACACACTATACCTTACTGCCTTTGGAGCTCCCAATCGAAGAGCGACTAATAGCCCGAATACTAAAGAGGTCACTGACCTTGTTGGGACTGGCTATAATTCCTACTGGGGATGGCAAGATGGAGAAAAAAGAAGTGAAAGAATTAAAAAAACACATGAGCCAATTGCAATGTTGACCCATTTATGGAACTTTAATTTAAACACAAAACTTACAACTTCTGTTGCTTATCAATTTGGAACAAATAGCGGAACGCGCCTAGATTGGGATAACGCAAATAACCCCTCACCCACTTACTATAAAAATATGCCAAGCTATTACTTACAAAGTGGAATAGATAAGCCTGAAGTGGCAGAAGTCTATACACAAAGGTGGCAAAATGGAACAATTGGACAATTGAATTGGTCAAGTTTGTATGGAATGAATCATTTACGAAACCTTCAAGGTAAATCAGCTGCTTATGTACTTGCTGAAGACTTTCAAGATGACCAAACAATGACCTTTAGCACAAATCTATCAACTAAACTTGATAAAAATATTGACTTCATTGTTGCAGCAAGTTATCAAAATACAACTTCTGAAAACTACCGAGAAGTTGCTGATTTATTAGGAGGAAATCATTTCTCTAATGTTGACGATTTTGCTACTCCAGGAACTTCAGGACAATTTGATGAAGACAACCCAAATAGAGAAATTAAAAAAGGAGACAAATACCAGTATAATTATGAAATCAACCGTCAGTATGCAGACTTATTCATTCAGACAAAAATGAATTGGGATGCCTTTACATGGACTTTGGGGATGACTGTGTCAACAACGTCATTCTACCGTGATGGTAAGTTTAGACACTATCTGTATTTAGATAATTCAAAAGGAAAAAGTGAAACCTATGACTTTTGGAACTATGGAATTAAGTCAAATTTATTATACAAAATAGATGGTCGAAACTTCTTGGCTTTAAATGGTCAATATTCTACAAATGCTCCGACAGCAGACGAAGTATTTGCAAATGCTAGAAGTAACGATTTGACGGTTTCTAATTTAGAAAATGCTGAAATATTTGCAGGGGAATTTTCTTACATACTTAGAGCTCCTAAAATAAAAGGTAGAGCTACCGCATTTTACACTTTAGCCAAAAACGAAATGGAAAAAAGTTTTGGATACATTGATAATGATGCCCAAACATTCTTTGCTGCAGAGGTTTTAACGGATGTAGAGAAAGAACATTTAGGGGGAGAGATTGCTGTTGAAGCTCAGGTAACACCTACTATTTCTGTAAATGCTGTGGCCTCAATAGGGCAGTATACGTATAAAAACAATCCTAACTATTACTTGTTTTCAGATGATATAGTGGATGGAGGAGTTCAGTCATTTGGCAAATCTTATTTAGCAAACTATCACTTGGCAAACGGACCTCAGCAAGGTTACTCTATGGGAATTGAGTACCGTAGTCCACAGTATTGGTGGCTAGGTGTTAACGGAAATTACCTCGTTGCCAACTATCTTGATATTGCTCCATTTAATAGAACTTCTGAATTTGCTAGTTTAGAAAATAACCCAACTGTAGGTGAAATAGACGAACAAACATTGCGAGGACTCCTAAAACAGCACAAAACTTCTGATGAGTTTATGTTAAATGTAAATGCCGGAAAAACATTCCGATTTGGAAAGTATTATATAGGAGTTGGTTTGACTGTCAATAATGTTCTAAATAATAAAAACTATGTAACCGGTGGTTTTGAACAAATGAGAGGTGGTAGCTATTCCAATATGTTAGATGAAAATTACCGTCAGACTTTTGGTCCAAAAATGTGGTATGACCAAGGAACTAGTTACTTCTTAAACGTATTTTTACGCTTTTAATTTTTTTTAATTCTAATCAAATGAAAATTCAAAATATGAATAAATTATTTTATCTCTTCGCAGCTTTGTTTCTAGTAAATTCCTGCGTAAAAGACGACGACTACGGACTTCCACCATACGAAGCCTATGTTTGTAATGATGATTGGACAACCAATACAACCATCGAAGAAGTGATTGCAGAAATTGGAGATGCCGGTTTATATACCTTTGAAGATGGAGACACAGAAAATGTTTTTGAAGGCTATGTAATATCAAGTGATGAAACGGGAAATTTTTACAAAACTATTTCTATTCAAAATGATACTGTAAGCCCAACTAGGGGAATCCAAATAGAGCTAAACCAAACAAATCTATTTAACAACTTTCCACTAGGTTCTAAAGTTCGTGTTTTATTAAATGGAATTAACGGAGGTATTGTCAATAGCGTTTATAAAGTTGGTGGCACATATGGTGATGGCGTAGGACAACTGGATGAATATTTAATCCCTGAGCATGTAAAAAGAGCTTGTGAAGATTTACAAAAAATCACTCCGGTAACTTATACAGACATAAGTGACCTTACCCAAACTGAGAATTTAAATACATTAATCAAACTAGAAGGAGTTCAGTTCATCACAAGTGAACTTGGTTTGGCTTATACTAGTGGAGACGCTGCTACAAACCGTACTATCATTGACCCAGATGGAAATGAAATCACTTTAAGAACCAGTAGTTTTGCAAACTTTGCAGCAGATATACTACCCGAAGGAAGTGGTAGCATTACCGCTGTGTTGAGTAAATACAATAGTGAATGGCAAATGTTTATAAGAGATACCAATGATGTTGTTTTTGATCAAGAACGTTTCGATGATGGCTATTCTGAAAACGGAGGCCCAATTGGCGGTTCTGACACTACTTACCAGGCTTGTATAAATGAAGGATTCAGTGATTATGATACTTATGATACAGAGTTTCCACAATATATAAACGACGCTGCTTCCGGTTTAAAATACTGGGAAGTAAGAAGTTTTGATGGGAATAGTTATATTCAACTAAGTGCACACAACTCAACTGATACTTCAAACGAAGCATATTTCATTGTTCCAGTTGATTTCTCTAATGCAGATACTTTCTCTTTCAAAACAAAAGACGGTTACAATAATGGCGATCCACTTACCGTTTTTTACTCAACAGACTACACACTAGGAGGAGATATTTCAGCTGCTACGCTAAATGATATTACTTCTTCATTTACAATTTCTACAGGAAATACAGATGGATATGGAACAAGTTTTGTAGCGTCCGGCGATTATGATTTATCCTCTATTAGCGGAGAAGGTGTGATTGTATTCAAATATACAGGTGCAGGTTCGGGTATTACAACAACTATGCAAATTGATGATATTTCTGTTACTGATAATGATGATGCAGACTGCGGTGGTAGTAGTGAAGTTGGTGGTGGAATTGGAGGAGAAGATGCTACCTATAACAATTGTTTAAATGAAACAATTGACGGGTATGCCGAAGACGTAATTAGTTTCTCAAAATATGAAAACTATGCCTATGAAGGAGATCGCTACTGGATAGTAGAAGAATACAATAGCAATAAATACCTAAAAATGAATGCTTTTAGTGGAGAAGGAGCTTATAAAACTTACTTCATTGTACCGGTTGACTTTACCAATGCAGACAGTTTCTCATTTAAAACTAAAGATGGCTACAATAACGGTGATGCCTTGAAAGTTTACTATTCTATGGATTATACCATTGGTAGCGACATTTCAACTGCTACATTGGTAGATATAACTTCTAATTTCACTATTTCTACGGGAAATACAAGCGGATACGGAGCATCATTTATAGATTCCGGTTCGTATGACCTATCTTCTTTAAGTGGAAACGGGGTTATTTTGTTCTATTATGAAGGAGATACAGACGGTATCACAACAACCATGCAAATTGATGAAATCTCAATCACTGACAATGAAGATCCTGACTGCGGTGGTAGTAGTGGAACCGAGGGTTTAGCGTTCCCTGGTGGTGATTTTGAAGATTGGAGTACCTTTTTAGGAGGATTAAATTCTTTTGGTTTGAAAGATTATGCAACAGAAAATATCGGAAATGGTGTAGACGGAAGCACAGCATTAGGAATCAATATGGACTCTACTGCAAATAATGACTATGTATTTACAGCTTTAGCTTCTTCTGACTTACCAAGTTCTTATAGTAGTATAAAATTCTATGTAAAAGGAACTTCTGATAAGAGTATTTCCATTAACCTTTATAACGCAAGTGGAGATAACTATTATCGGTTTAATTTAGGTGATATTACCGGAAGTGCAACCATTGCTCCGTCTGGAAGTAACCAATACTCAGGTGTCATAAACACAAATGGTGAATGGGCTGAAATCACGCTAGATTTGGGTGGTATTACCGATTTAAATACGTCCAATACTTCTGCTGATTTCTTTGCGTTAAAAATTGGAAAAGAAGTACCGTATGATTTGTATCTAGATAATTTTACAATCCAATAAGATTCATGTGAAATAAATAAAAAAACCGTAGAAAAAGATTTCTACGGTTTTTTTTATTAAACTTTTTACTACCAAATTACATCATCCCCGGCATTCCTCCTCCCATTGGTGGCATTCCTCCTGCTGGTTCATCTTTTTTAATTTCTGTAACAACTGCTTCAGTCGTAATCAACATACCTGAAACAGATGCTGCATTTTCCAGAGCAACACGTGTTACTTTTGTTGGGTCAATGATTCCTGCTTCTAGCATATTTTCATAAACCTCTGTTTTTGCATTGTAACCAAAGTCTTTTTTACCTTCTTTTACTTTTGCTACAACTACGGAACCTTCTCCACCCGCATTGAACACAATCTGACGCAATGGCTCTTCAATCGAACGTCGAACAATGTTAATTCCTGTTGCTTCGTCTGCATTATCACCGGATAAATTCGCCAAAGAAGACAATGCTCTAACGTAAGCTACTCCACCACCTGGAACAATTCCTTCTTCTACTGCTGCTCTTGTTGCATGAAGAGCATCATCTATACGGTCTTTTTTCTCTTTCATTTCTACTTCAGAAGCTGCTCCAACATAAAGTACTGCAACTCCTCCAGCTAGTTTAGCCAAACGTTCTTGCAGTTTTTCACGGTCATAGTCAGAGGTAGTCGCTTCTATCTGTGCTTTGATTTCATTTACACGAGCTTTGATTTGAGATTCGTCTCCAGCTCCATTTACAATAGTTGTGTTGTCTTTATCTATTTGAACTTTTTCTGCTGTTCCCAACATTTCCAAAGTAACATTTTCCAAAGAATATCCTCTTTCTTCTGAAACAACTGTTCCTCCAGTTAAAATTGCGATGTCCTCCAACATTGCTTTTCTTCTATCACCAAATCCTGGTGCTTTAACTGCTGCAATTTTCAATGAACCTCTTAATCGGTTTACAACCAGTGTAGCCAATGCTTGTCCTTCTACCTCTTCTGAAATAATCATCAAAGGTCTTCCTGACTGTGCTACCGGTTCTAGAATAGGAAGTATATCTTGAAGATTTGCAATTTTTTTATCATATAATAAAATGTATGGGTTCTCTAATTCTGCCACCATTTTATCAGAATTTGTCACAAAGTAAGGTGACTGATATCCCCTGTCAAACTGCATTCCTTCCACTACATCTACATACGTTTCAGTTCCTTTTGCCTCTTCTACTGTGATAACACCTTCTTTTCCCACTTTAGCAAATGCTTCAGAAATGAGTGTACCTATAGTTTCATCATTGTTTGCTGAAATCGCAGCTACTTGCTTGATTTTTTCTGAGCTGTCACCTACTTCTTGAGATTGTTCTTTTAAATTGGTAACAATTGCTCCAACTGCTTTTTCAATTCCTCTTTTTAAATCCATTGGATTTGCTCCTGCTGCTACATTTTTCAAACCTTCACGAACAATTGCTTGTGCCAATACAGTTGCTGTAGTTGTACCGTCTCCGGCTACATCATTGGTTTTTGATGCAACTTCTTTTACCATTTGAGCTCCTAGGTTTTCTATTGCATCTTCTAATTCTATTTCTTTAGCGACAGAAACCCCGTCTTTAGTTACATGAGGTGCTCCAAATGATTTTTCTAAAACTACGTTACGTCCTTTTGGACCTAGAGTTACTTTAACTGCATTTGCTAATGCATCAACACCTCTTTTAAGTGCATCTCTTGATTCAATATCAAATTTTATTTCTTTTGCCATAATTTTTAAGCTTTAAGCCTTAGGTCATAAGTATAACACCTATGATCTAACGTTTTTTTTTATTAATTTTTTGTTACGAAGTAAGGAATATACTTTAGTACATTTTACCTTATACATTTTATTAAATGATTGCCAAAATATCGGATTCTTTCATGATTAAATAATCCATTCCTTCCCATTTTAATTCAGTACCGGAATATTTACCATAAAGAACTTTATCTCCTACTTTTACAGTCATTGGCTCATCTTTCTTCCCTGACCCTGCTGCTACAATTGTTCCTTGTTGCGGTTTTTCCTTTGCTGTATCGGGAATAATGATTCCTGATGCTGTTTGTGTTTCAGCAGGTGCCGGTTCTACTACCACTCGGTCTGCTAGTGGTTTAATTGTAATTTCTGACATATTTAATTTATTTTATTAATTGATAATTTTTTTAATTTCATCATCCGAGCATAGTCGAAAAGTATGCCATTTAAAAGTCAAGACTTATATGACAGTGTTTTGTGACAATTTGAGGTTATCTTGATTCGTATTCTGACAAGTTGACATTTTTCTTTTTTAAAGTTTTCAACTTTTTTAGTGAATACTCAGTCAAACAAACCTCCTTGTTGACTGGATTTTGCTTTTCCTAAATGTTTATAGGCTTTTTCTGTTGCTTCACGTCCGCGTGGAGTCCGCATTAAGTATCCTTCCTGAATTAAATAAGGTTCATAAACCTCTTCAAGTGTTCCTACATTTTCACCAACGGCAGTTGCTATTGTTGAAATTCCTACGGGACCGCCTTTAAATTTTTCTATGATTGTGGACAGAATTTTGTTGTCCATTTCATCCAAGCCATTTTGATCAACTTTCAAAGCGGTAAGGCTAAACTCCGAAATCTTTCTATCAATTTTTCCATTTCCCTTTATCTGCGCAAAGTCACGTGTTCGTCTAAGTAAAGCATTTGCAATTCTAGGTGTTCCACGGCTTCGTCCTGCAATTTCTATCGCTGCTGCTTCATCTATTTCGGTTCCCATAATTCGGGAGCTTCGTTGAATGATTGTGCTCAAAAGTTCTTGATGGTAATACTCAAACCGAAAGTTGATTCCAAACCTTGCTCTAAGCGGTGCTGTCAGTAAACCGGAACGAGTTGTTGCACCAATTAAGGTAAATGGATTGAGTCCAATTTGAACTGAACGAGCATTAGGACCGGATTCTATCATAATGTCAATCTTATAATCTTCCATAGCAGAGTATAGATACTCTTCGATTACAGGTGACATTCTGTGAATTTCATCAATAAACAAAACATCATTTTCTTCTAAATTAGTCAAAAGTCCCGCTAAATCTCCCGGTTTGTCTAAAACCGGTCCAGAAGTGACTTTTATGCCTACACCCAATTCATTTGCAATGATATGTGCCAATGTTGTCTTTCCCAATCCGGGAGGTCCATGTAACAAAACATGGTCAAGCGCTTCTCCTCTTAGTTTAGCCGCTTTTACAAAGATTTCTAAATTATCCAAGATATGCATCTGCCCGGTAAAGTCATCAAAACTTTGCGGACGAACTTGTTCTTCAATATTTAATTCTTCTTCCGAAAAATTGTCCCGATCTGGGTTGAGTAAGTTTGACATTCTTAAAGTACAAATTGAATTAAGGTGAAACAAAGTTAGAGTTCACAAAGTTTCCCTTATTTTTACACCAAAATTACTGAATTTATTTTCGAATTATCCATTTCGGAAAAAATATGATGAATGTTGAAATGAAAAAAGGAGTTCTTTTAATCAATCTTGGCTCACCAGACTCTACAGATGTGGAAGATGTGCGTAAGTACTTACGTGAATTTTTAATGGATCCCTTGGTGATTGACAGTCCTTGGCTCATTCGGAAATCTGTGGTAGAATTTGCTATTTTACCCAAACGTCCAGCAGATTCGGCAGAGTCTTATAAAAAAATCTGGTGGGATGATGGTTCTCCACTAATTGTTTTGTCTAAAAGGCTTCAACAAAAATTGCAACAAAAATTAGACATTCCGGTTGCTTTGGGAATGCGTTATAAAAACCCTTCTATAAAAGCCGGATTGCAGGAATTATATGACAAAGGTGTACGTGAAGTTTTAGTGGTTCCACTTTATCCACAATATACCATGAGTTCGACAGAAACCGTTGTTTTGAAAACAAATGAAGTTCAGAAAAAGTTTTTTAAAGACTTAAATTTAACGTTTGTAAACGCTTTCTATAACCATCCGGATTATATAAACATTTTAGCAAAAAGTATAGGAAGCCAATTACCTGACTCGTATGATAAAATCCTTTTTTCTTATCATGGGATTCCAGAGCGACATGACAAAAAAGCAATTGCAAAAGGGAAAAAATATCCTAAACTAAACATAAAAACGTACCGAGATCAATGTTATGAAACAACGGAGTTGATTCGGAAAGAGTTAAATCTACCGGAAGAAAAAGTTTTTGTTTCGTTTCAATCCCGACTAGGGAAAGACCCTTGGATAAAGCCTTACACTGACTTTGTATTACAGGATTTCCCTTCTGAAGGCATAAAAAATATAGCCATTGTAGCTCCGGCTTTTGTGTCAGACTGTTTAGAAACATTGGAGGAAATAGCAATGGGTGGAAAAGAAATTTTTGAGACAAATGGTGGTGAAAATTACCACTATATCGCTTGTTTAAATGACTCAGAAGACTGGGTTGATGTTTTGACAAAATGGTCCAATGGTTGGGCAAAATCTGAGGATTCGGATAGTTGAAACTATTTTTTTAATTTGTAACAAAACGAATAATTAGTCAAAAATTATAAATCCATGAAAAAGTTACTTAGTTTTTTATTCATAATTACAGCTTTGGTTTCTTGTAAAAAAGAAATTTCTAGTCTTTCTGACTTACAGTCTAATTTTTATGCACTACAAAATACCCCTATTCATTTGAAAGAAGTTTTGGAGGTAACGTTTGATAAAAACACTGATAAAATAGACTCTGTCGCTCTTTTTCTAAATGAAATTTCTCTCAAAAATAAATCCATACTCGACTCAACTAATGCTACGCTTGGTTTAAACAAACTAGAAATGAAAGTATATGTAAATGGTGATTCTATTTGGGGGAAAACACAAATTCCTGTTTTGAGCTCATTTGAAGAAACTCCTGTGAAATTTGAAATCGTAAATAAATACCCTCATCCCGCTGAACTTTTTACAGAAGGTTTGTTTTTTTATAACAATAAAGTTTATGAAAGTGCCGGACAATTTGGTAAATCAAAGTTGGTTAATTATTCATTAGGAAGTACAGATTACACCCAAGAAGTTACACAAGATAAGGATGTTTTTTCTGAAGGAGCAACTGTGTTTAACAACAAAATTTATCAGTTAACTTACCGACAACGAAAGGTTTTTGTGTATGACATTACTTCTCTAAAGCTACTGGAAACACTAAAAATGCCGGATATGGTAAAAGAAGGTTGGGGTATGACGACAAACGGTCTATCACTTATCATATCAGACGGTACGCAAAATTTGTATTTTTTTGATGAAAATTTAGCTTTGCAAAAAAAGCTACAAATTGCCGGATATCTTTCTATTTACACCAATTTGAATGAGTTAGAGTATATCAATGATAGAATTTATGCAAATGTTTGGCAAACGAATTATATTTTGGTCATTAACCCTGAAAGTGGAGCTGTGGAGCAATATTTTGATTTGGCATCCATTTCAGAAACTCAAAACACTGATGACGTGTTAAACGGAATTGCTTATTATCAAAATCACTTATTAGTAACCGGTAAAAACTGGTCTAATTTGTATGAAATTAGTATGAAATAAAAAATTGGAAAACAACTGCCGTCTGGACAATTGCTTTCCAATTCCTTTAGCTTTTTGATATAACTTATCTTAGTTCCAAAGATTTTTGTCCAATCTTCAGACCGTTTTGATACAAGTCAATTTTATATATTCCTTTTGGAAAGTCATATCCTTCCCAATCAAATGTAATATTTTTCGTAGCTCCTTTTGTGTAGTTAAAACTTACTTTATCAGAATAGCTTATCGTTCCAAGTGACCATGTTTCCAATTGCCCCGGATCTGCGTTGTTAAACTTACCAAGTGAACCATCTGGTTTATAGATAGCTATGTAAACTTCATACTGTCCGGACTCTGCCCATTGGTTAGGGTCTAAGTCAAAGTTTACACGCATTTTGTCAATTCGTTTTGCTCGTGTTGTTTCTACTTCTTTTCCACTGTTTCGAACTTTCAATCCGGTTATTTGGTAATTGGAAACTGAAAACGTAGAGCGCATTTTGCTTTCTGTTTCTTCTGCTTTTTGAGTTTGCTGAACAAGTTCGCCTGTTAACTGTGTTTGCTGATATTGTAAGGTATCATTAGCAAAAGTCAAAGAGTCATTTACCTCTTTTAGCAATGCAATTTCTTGTTTGAATCGTGCAATGTCTGAGTTAAGTGATTTAATCATTCTCTGTGCTTGTTTCAGTTCAGACTCAGTCACATTGCTTTTACTCAAAATTCGTTGAATTTCCTTTTGTTTGTCATAAATCTCAGCATCACGTTTAGACAGTAGTGAGTCTTTTTCACCCATTTCTAATTTTGTCTGCTCAAATTCTTCTGTCAGCAAGTCCAATTCTTGTTGCAAAATTACTTTTGCTCCTTCTGTATCTTTTAAATTTACCGCAAGTGCATCACTTTGTACTTGTGCTTTTTTACCCTGTTGGTACTGGTAAATGTTAAACCCTAAACTACCCAAAAGTAGTGCACCCAAAATACCGAGCAACACAAAATTATTTTTGTTTGACGGTTGTTTTGTAGAGGAATTTTCATTTTGAAGTTCATTTGTTTCCATACACTAGAATTCTTTTTTTAATAATAATTAATTTTACGATTGGTAATATAGGTTGGGATATTGTTTTTTCTGATTTCACATTTTGTCCAGTTTCCAACATTGTCTAACTCAAAATAAAACTGATAACTATCTACCTGATTTGTTTGGTAATTTATTTTTTGAATTTCCTTTACTAATCCTCTTTTATCAAAAATTTCAGCTCTCAAGGTATTTCCTGATTTGTCTGTGATTTTGGTACTAGACTTGTAAACTGTTCCATACTCAAACGTTTCTCTTGTCATTTCATTGCCCGACTTCACAACTTTTTTTTCTATTTGCCCAAATTGATTGTATTCATTTTGAATTGTTTTGCCTAAAACACCGTTGTTGTGAAAAGATTTCTCTGATAAAATTTCACCATTATAATCATATTCAAATTTACTGGTTGAAAAAATGGCATCTTCCATCCAAAATACTTTTTCGGTTATATTCCCCCCATTATAAACATAATTTACAATCCAATTTTGATCTGTTGTACGTCCTGAATTATATTCATCAATTCTTATTAAATTGTTTTTTAGATAAAAAAACGTTTTTAATTGGGTAATTCTACGTGGCTCTTCTCCATTTTGGATTAAAATAGTTTGTAATTTTTCGATTTGATTTTGAAAATTATACTGAAACTCTGTTTGGTTAAATAACCCTAATTTTCCTCTATAATTTAGATAATTTTCTCTGAGAACTAAACTTCTCTGTTTATCAAATTTTAAATAAATGGAGTCAAACATTTCACTATCCAAAAAACCGGAAACTTTGGTCTCTATTTTCATGGAATAGTCAACTGTAACCGACTGTAGGCTTTCTACCTTTCCTATAAGCCCAAAGTCAGACGACCGAAATTGTTGTTGTCCAAAAACAGTTTGAACTCCTGTAATAACAAGAATACTAATTTGAATTACGCATTTCTTTGTAAGCATTTATAAGTCCGTTTGTTGATGAATCATGAGAAAAGACCGGCTGATTATTTTCCAATTCCGGTAAAATTTGATTGGCAAGCTGTTTTCCTAGCTCTACTCCCCACTGGTCATAACTGTAAATGTTCCAAATCACTCCCTGAACAAAAATTTTGTGTTCATACATTGCAATTAAACTTCCTAAAACTCTTGGGGTAAGCAATTTATATAAAATAGAATTTGTTGGTTTATTTCCTTCAAATACTTTAAATGGTTTTATTTTTTTTATTTCTTCTTCTGATTTTCCTTGTTTTTGAAGTTCTTCTATCACTTCCTCTTCTGATTTTCCAAATGCTAATGCTTCTGTTTGGGCAAAAAAGTTAGAAAGAAGTTTTGGGTGATGGTCACCAATTGGGTGATGTGTATTGGCTCCTGCTAAAAAATCACATGGAATCAATTTTGTTCCTTGGTGAATCAATTGATAAAAGGCGTGTTGCCCATTGGTTCCCGGTTCTCCCCAAATAATAGGAGCGGTTTGGTAATTAACTTTGTTTCCATCCCTATCTGTACACTTTCCATTACTTTCCATATCACCCTGTTGAAAATAAGCTGCAAACCTTGACAAATACTGTTCATACGGTAAAATTGCCACGCTTTCCGCTTCAAAAAAATTATTATACCAAATTCCCAAAAGTGCCAAAATCACAGGGATATTTTCCTCTAAATCAGCTTGTTTAAAGTGTTCATCCATTTCATGTGCTCCAGTGAGTAGTTCTTCAAAATTCTCAAAACCAATGGCTAAGCAAATACTCAACCCTATTGCACTCCATAAAGAATAACGTCCACCAACCCAATCCCAAAACTGGAACATATTGGCTGTATCTATTCCAAATTTTTCAACATCTACTGCGTTGGTTGACAATGCTACAAAATGTTTTGCAATATCTATTTCTTTTGCTTCTGAGTCTAAAAACCAACTTCTTGCACTGTGTGCATTAGTCATTGTTTCCTGAGTAGTAAAAGTTTTGGAAGCGATAATAAACAGTGTTGTTTCCGGGTTAATTTGCTTAAATATTTCGGCAATATGCGTTCCATCCACATTGGATACAAAATGTAAGTTCAACCTCGTTTTATACTGTTTTAGTGCCTCCACTACCATCACAGGTCCCAAGTCAGAGCCACCAATTCCAATATTAACAACATCTGTTATTTCTTTTCCTGTAAAGCCTTTCCACTTTCCTGAAATTACTTTTTCAGAGAACGTTCTCATTTGACTCAGTACACTATTAATTTCCGGCATTATATCCTTTCCATCAACCATTACCGGACGATTACTCCTGTTTCGCAAAGCAGTATGCAGCACAGAACGATTTTCTGTTTCATTAATAATCTCTCCCGAAAATTGTTTTTCTATAGCTTCTTTTAGCTTACATTCATTCGCCAAGCCTATTAGCTGCCTTTTTATTTCATCATTTATTCGGTTTTTAGAATAATCGATTAAAATATCTTGAAACACTATGTTGTTTTTTTCAAATCGGTCTTCTTCCTCTTGAAATAATTGTTTTAATGTTTTATTTTCAATTAATTTATAATTGTTTTCTAATTGTTTCCAAGCTGATGTTTGAGTTGGGTTCTTTTTATTTAAAGGCATAAGAGTCTGCTTTTAAGTACAAAAATACAGTATTTTATCATGAAAAATTATGTTTAGAATATGAAATAATGTATAAATTTACTATCTCAATGACCGCCATTTTGTCTTATAAATTATTTCGGTTTTGATTTTGCTTTTAGTGTATTCAAAATACTAAAAAATGGATTTTAATCAATATACAATCAAATCAAGAGAGGCTATTCAAAAAGCACAATTAATTGCTTTAAACAATAACAATCAAGCAATAGAGCCTGTCCACATTCTAAAAGGAATGATGGAAATAGAACAAGATACTCTAAACTATATAATTGAAAAACAAGGAGGTAATAGTGACTTTATTTTAAAAGAAATAACTGACAAAATTTCAGTATTACCAAAAATTTCCGGTGGTTCGGGAAATCACCTATCTACAGAAGCCAATAAGATTTTGGTTTCTGCAATGGATGAAGCAAAAAAAATGAAAGATGAGTTTGTAAGTATCGAACATTTACTTTTGGGGATTCTAAAAAATAATTCTAATGTTTCACAAATTCTAAAGAATCAAGGATTAAGTTATAATAATTCAATTCAAGCTATCAATGAATTAAGAAAAGGACAAAGAGTGACTTCAGAAAACGCAGAAGAAACCTATAATTCTTTAAATAAATATGCAAAAAACTTAACAGAATTAGCCTATGATGGAAAACTCGATCCGGTAATTGGACGAGACGAAGAAATACGAAGAGTTTTACAAATTTTATCAAGACGTACCAAAAACAATCCCATTCTAATTGGAGAGCCGGGAGTTGGTAAAACAGCCATTGCTGAGGGAATTGCCCACAGAATCATCAGTGGAGATATTCCTGAAAACCTTTTGAATAAACAAGTTTTCTCACTTGATATGGGAGCTTTAGTTGCTGGAGCAAAATACAAAGGTGAATTTGAGGAACGCTTAAAAGCTGTAGTAAAAGAAGTAACTTCTTCCGACGGAAACATCATTCTTTTTATCGATGAAATTCACACATTGATTGGAGCTGGTGGCGGTGGGGAAAGTGCCATGGATGCTGCCAATATTCTAAAACCTGCTTTGGCACGTGGCGAACTAAGAGCAATTGGTGCAACGACCCTAAACGAATACCAAAAGTACTTTGAAAAGGACAAAGCACTAGAGCGTCGTTTTCAAAAAGTAATGGTAGAAGAACCAGATGAGGAATCTGCTATTTCCATCCTTCGTGGAATCAAAGAAAAATATGAAGTTCATCATAAAATTAGAATTAAAGATGAAGCCATTATTTCTGCTGTTCAACTTTCTACCCGCTATATTTCAGATCGATTTTTACCCGACAAAGCAATTGATTTAATGGATGAAGCAGCTTCTAAACTTCGAATGGAAATGAACTCAAAACCTGAAGAATTGGATAAATTAGACCGAAAAATTGTTCAGTTAGAAATAGAGGTTCAAGCAATTAAAAAAGAAAATGATGATAAAAAACTGAATCTTCTCAAAGAAGAATTAGCCAATCTACAAGAGGAGCGAACTGAGCTAAATGCCAAATGGCTTGACGAAAAAGGAAAAGCAGATGAAGTTCAAATAACAAAAAAACATATAGAAGAATTAAAAGTCCAAGCAGAACAAGCAGAACGAAGCGGTGATTATGAAACTGTGGCAAGAATTCGCTATGAATCTCTGAAACAAGAAGAAGCAAAACTAAAAGACTTGGAACATCAAGTAGCTGAGGATGGCTCTACTAAATTAGTAAAAGAAGCTGTTGATTCAGAAGACATTGCAGAAGTTGTTTCAAAATGGACAGGAATTCCTGTTAATAAAATGATACAAAGTGAACGAGAAAAATTATTACAATTAGAAAGTGAGCTACACAAACGTGTAATGGGTCAAAACGAAGCTATTCAAGCCGTTGCTGATGCTATTCGTAGAAGTAGAGCTGGTTTGAGTGATGAGGGAAAACCCATTGGTTCATTTCTATTTCTTGGACCCACGGGAGTTGGAAAAACCGAATTAGCAAAGACACTTGCTGAGTTTTTATTTGATGATGAAAATGCCATGACGAGAATCGACATGAGCGAATACCAAGAGCAACATGCCGTTAGCCGCTTGGTAGGCGCACCTCCGGGCTATATAGGTTATGACGAAGGTGGACAACTGACAGAAGCTGTAAGGCGAAGACCTTATTCCGTAATTCTGTTGGATGAAGTGGAAAAAGCCCACCCAGATGTTTTCAATATTTTATTGCAAGTGTTAGATGATGGTCGATTAACGGACAATAAAGGACGTGTTGTGAATTTTAAAAATACAATTATCATCATGACATCAAATTTTGGCTCACATCTTATTTTAGAAAATTTTGAAGATACTGTTTCAGAAAATATCAGTGCTATTTATGACAAAACAAAACGTGAAGTATTTGAAGAGTTAAAACGACATTTTCGTCCAGAGTTTCTCAACCGAATAGATGAAACAATTTTATTTAGACCATTGGATAGCCAACAAATTGCAGGAATCGTAAAAATTCAACTGGATAAATTATCTAAAAAATTAGCAAAGCGAGACATTACTTTAGACATTACGTCTGAAGCTCTAGCATACATCTCCCAGCGTGGGTATGATCCTCAATTTGGGGCAAGACCTCTAAAAAGAGTAATCCAACAAGATGTTCTAAATGAATTATCAAGAGAAATTCTAAAAGGAACCATTCAAGACAATAGCGTGATTTTAATCGACTATTTTCCTGAAAAAGAAGGTGATAAAAAATTAGTGTTTAATGTGAAGTAATAGTGTCTTTATTTTGCTCAAAAATAGTTAATAATCATTCTCAAAAATAAAATTTAGACAGACTCTAAAGCCTAACTACTTAATCTTTACAGATAACTCTAGCATTTTATTGATTGACTTTAATGCTTTTATACGCAATTCTTCTTCAATTTGGATTTCCGGTAGTCCATATTTCATACACAGATAAATCTTCTCCATCGTATTTCGCTTCATAAAGAAACATTCGCTACAACTACAACTTTCATCATCTGTCAGAGCAGGAAT